>JAYVOV010000533.1:0-15597 GCA_043757735.1 Burkholderiaceae bacterium | reverse complement strand
GGTCCATCGGCTGCACGCTCATGGCGTGCAGCACGGCGTCTGGCAGAGGGGTGGGACCCGGCGAGTGCAGGAAGCGGCGGCCGGGAAGTCGGGAAATCGGTCTGGTCATGGATATCGGGCCTGGCGAGGCTGAAACTGGGGCAGACCGAGATAGTACGACCGCCCATGGGCAAGCGCCCGAACACGATGGAAGTCGTCACGCCGAAATGTTAACTTGCACGCCAGTCGTCACTCGACGCTTTTTCTTGAAAGGCCATACCAATGCCGTATCCCGCAGATCTGGTGGGGAAGTACATCGCATACACCGTCGACCCGGGTGGCAACATGCACGCTGGCCTGGTGCCGCAACTGGCGAACGGTCTGCTGCCCGGGCAGACAACCGCGGCGGTTGCCGCCGTCTACGTCAACGGCCCCCCTCCTTTGGGCGCACCCCAGGGCGTCCAGGGCGGCGCCAACGCCGCCGTGACCTTCGTCGCCGGCAATGCAACCTGGGGCTTTGCCTTCCTGAAGTATTTTGGCGGCGCTGTCACCGTCGCGCCGATTGCCGGCGGGGTGCTGACCGGGCCGATGAGTGGCTGCTACCTGTTCAAGTACACCGAGGGCGGGCAGCAGCATCTGGCCCACGTTGGCACCGCCAACTCCGAGGACAGCGACGCGTCGATCAACGCGAAATCGGCGTGGCGCACATTCGCAGCACTGCCCGGTGTCAGTGCTATTTCAGGCGGCGCACCGGCTGACTACTTCGAGTTCGCAGAAATCAAGGCGGCGCTCATGGGCGTGCCGACCGGGCCCGCGAGCTTTCCGATGGTTGCCGGATACTTCGACAACGGCGGGTCAGCGTTCGCCTTGCTGCTGTCCCCGGTGCCGTCCTCGATGCGTCCGCCGGTTCCTCTGCTCAGGGTGGTTGGCGTCAAGGTGATGACCTTGCAGCCCTGGTCCACGATCGTCGCCATGAGAAGGTTTCGCTCCTAGGAGCCGGTCGGAGTTGAATCCTGCCCGCGTGGACATGCAGCCAGTCAGCGGGCAAGCCGTTGTGGATTCGCCAGGCTCAATCGCTGGGCATCAGGCTGGACTGAACGGTCGGGCAAGCCTACTCGAGCTCGATGCCGAGGGCGCGCATCGTGCGCGACCAGGCGGCGAGTTGACCCTTGAGCACGTCGGCCATCACCTGCGGACTCGATGGCGACGGGAAGAGACCCAGCTTTTCGTACTGTTCGCCGACATCTGCACGGCGCATGACGGTGCCGAAATCCCGCGAGATGCGATCGACCAGTTCGCGCGGCACCCTGGCCGGCCCGAACAGCCCGCCCCAGGGCATGATCGAAACCAGCGGCTGACCCGCTTCGGCCATGGTCGGCACATCGGGCATGGCGGCCGTGCGCTTGGGCAGCAGCACCGCCACCGGAACGAATTTTTCCTTCAGCAGCTGCGGCATGATCGCCGGCGTGGCGAACATGACTGGAATCCGCCCGCCGATCAGGTCGAGCGCTGCCTGCGCCTCTCCTTTGTATGGCACATGAGTCATGTCGAGCTTGTTGTTCTGGATGAGCTGACCCATGGCCAAAATACCGGTGCTGTTGCCCGTGGCATAAGACAATTTGCCAGGGTTGGCCTTGGCATAGGCAACGAATTCCGACAGCGTCTTCACCGACAAGGTCGGCGAGACCATCAGGTAGAAAGTGAAGATGCAGAACATCGAGATCGGCGTGAAATCCGCGATCGGGTCATACGGCGGATTACGCTTGAGTGAAGGCACGTAAGACATCGAGGTGGCCGTGCCGAAAAAAAGCGTGTGGCCGTCCGGGGCAGACCTCACCACCTCGATCGCTGCCACTGCCCCGTCGGCGCCGGCACGGTTCTCGACGACCACGGACTTGCCGAACGCGGCACTCAGGTGCACCGCGACTGAACGCGCGCCCAGGTCAGCACCACCACCGGCCGGAAAGGGCACCACCAGACGAACCGGTCTGCTGGGCCACTCGGCCTGGGCGCGGCTGGACATTGGCAGCGCACTGCCCAGCGCCAGCGCACCACCTGCGCCGAGCACCCGGCGACGGACGGCGCTGAGCGGCACGACCGCCGCGTCGGGATCGAAAGCCCGCGCTTCGGTCAGCGTGTCGATGATTGCCTTTTTCATGTTGTTGGCTCCTGCGAAGATGACGTGCCCGAACCGACGCTCAGGCACCACCGCCGTCGACGGCGATATTCTGGCCGTTCACGTAGGCGTTGAAATCGGACACCAGAAAGGCCACCACCGCGGCCACATCTTCGGGCCGGCTGACTCTGCCGAACGGCGAGTTGGCGTCGAGCGTGCGAATGTCGGCGCTGCCTCGTGCCTTGGCCAGGCGTCGGCCCATTTCGGTGTCGGTCAGGGTCGGGCTCACGATATGGGTGCGGATGCCATTGCTGCGCTCCTCTTTGGCCAGCGTCAGCGCCAATGCCTCCATCGCCGCCTTGGCCATCGAGTAGGGCGCGCCACGGGCGGCGAACTTGCGCGTGGCAACGCTGGAGACCATCACGATGTCGCCGCGACCGAGCTTGCGCATCTGCGGGATCAGGAACTGGCACAGATGGAAGGATCCCATCACATGGACACCGAGCACCCGCTCCGGCTCGCTCGGGTCGGTATCGACAACCGACTGGCCGCGGCTGCTGATGCCCGCATTGTTGACCAGAATGTGCACCGCGCCGAAATCGCGCACCGCATTTTCGGCGAGGCTTTGTGCCTCGTCGCGCCGCTCGACTGCCGCCGCGTAGGCGCGGGCTTTGCGGCCCATTGCCTCGATCGCCGCAACCGTCTCTTGCGCGGCGGCTTGGTCGCGCCGATAGTTCACCGCCACATCAGCACCGGCCTGCGCCAGTTGCAGCGCGATCGTGCGGCCAATGCCTCGGCTGGCGCCGGTCACCAGCGCAACACGACCCTTCAGCGAAATTTCGATCGTCATACGAATTTCCTTTCAGGAATCAGAATCGACAGATACTCGAGCAGCGGGCAGCCCGAGTTGCGACCACAGCAGCATGCCGCCGTGCAGGTTCGCGCAGCGGGTCAGCCCGGCGGCACGCAGGATGACAGTTGCCTGACCCGAACGCATACCGGCGTGGCACACGACAATGACTGGTTTTTCGCGTGGAATTTCAACCAGACGCGCTTTGAGTTCATTGAGCGGAACAAGCTGGGAGCCCGCGATAGCGCCCAATGACTCCTGTATTTCCTGCGGCTGACGCACGTCGAGCACATGCACTTTGGACAAGTTTTGAGCCACCCAATCCGGCTCGATTTCGAGCAGCCCTGCATATGTCTGACGCACCGGCCCCCAATCCGCCAGACTCGGCACCTTGCCGTCGGCGGGCATGCCGCAGCGCATGTTGGCGGGCAACGCGACATCGATCTGCCTGGGGTGCGGCAGGTTCAGGTTTTCCATGAACCCGACGAAATCGCGCTCGTCGGCACCGCCTCCGATGCGCGGATTGAACGACTTCTCTTCGGCCACTGACGACATGGTCCGCCCGCTGTAGTCGTGACCGGGAAACAGCAGGCAGCCGTCCGGCAGTGAAAAGATCTGCTCGGTGATGGAGCGGTACAAAGTGTGCGCATCGCCGCGCTGGAAATCACAACGCCCCGCACCACGGATCAGCAGCGCGTCGCCGGTGAAAGCCAGACTGAGATCGTCGAGCACCAGCGTCAGGCAGCCGTCGGTGTGCCCAGGCGTCGCGCGCACGACGAGCTTGCGGGCGCCGAACGCGACTTGATCGCCATGGTCCAGCGCCAGGTCGACACCTTCGATGGGCGGCTTGTAGCGCTGCGAGACGCCGATGCTGCAACCGGTGGCCTGCTTCATCAGCCACGCGCCGGTGACGTGGTCGGCATGGCAGTGCGTGTCGAGCGTCGCGACCAGTTCGAGGCCGAGTTCACTCAGCAGGGCGTGGTCGCGCAGGTGCTGCTCAAAGACGGTGTCGATGATCACTGCCCGCCGGGTGCTCGCATCGCCCAGCAGATAGGTGTAGGTTGACGACGGTGCATCGAACAACTGACGAAAGATCAGATCGGCGAACATCTCAATGCTCCTTTGTCAGCCATACAGTACCTCTGGGACGCCGCACACCCTGATCCACGCTC
This sequence comes from Burkholderiaceae bacterium, assembly GCA_043757735.1. Classification (GTDB taxonomy): domain Bacteria; phylum Pseudomonadota; class Gammaproteobacteria; order Burkholderiales; family Burkholderiaceae_E; genus Quisquiliibacterium. The sequence continues at coordinate 11,480 of JAYVOV010000533.1, read as the reverse complement.
GGTGATGACAACCACCGCTATCCGCTCAGCAGCGCCGGCGCTGCCTGCAGTTCACCGCGTGCCACCTGCTTGACGAGCTCGGTCAGTCTGGCGTGACTGGGCGCCGCGACGCCGATCGCGCCACCACGTTCGGCGATGTAGCCATTCATGAACTCGATCTCGGTGCGACGCCCCTTGAGGATGTCCTGCGCCATCGACGGACGCTGGATGTCGGCCCGCGGATTGGGTTTGCTGTCGGTGCTCGGAGTGAGAATCGCCTCGACAGCGGCCAAGGCCAGCGTGTCGCCCTCTGAAGCCCGGGCAAGCGTTTCAGGTTCCATCTTGCCGATCATTTCAATCTGATAACCCAGCGCCTGGCCGACACGGACCCCCTCGCCGCCCAGTTTGATCGCGAAACGCCGGATCGCTTCATTGCGATTGCAGTCAGTGCCGGTGAGCCCGGTAGCGGCCGACACGCCATTGGCCATGCCGTTCTGGCACAGTTTGGCCCAGCGCTCGCCCCACAGATTGGTGGTGGTCTTGGCGCTGTCGATCATGCCGACCATCTCGCGCAGTTCTTCCACGCGACGCGTGATGCGGCCATGAATCTCGCCGACCCGAAACACCGTGTGATTGTCGCCGCCCTTGGGCATGGTTCGACGGATCCGCCCGGCCTCGTACAGATCGACTGAAATCAGCGAGGCGACCATGCCGACCGTGCGGCCCCAGCCGACGACACCGGCGATGCGTTCTTCGTTCAGGCAGTTCTGCAGGGACACCACATAGCCTTCAGGCGCCAGGTATTGCCGGATCAGGGCAGTTGCCCATTCGGTGTCGTAAGACTTCACCGCCACGAAGGCGATGTCGATCGGCTTTTGGCGGGCAAGATTCTGCACCTCGGTGAGGTGCATGGTCTTCGCGCTGGTCACGGTGAATTTTTCGGCCGGTGTCAGACCATCGAGTTCAAGGCCGTTGCGTCGGATGCTTTCGATGTTCTCCGGCCAGAAATCGACCATCGTCACATCATGACCGGCATGCGCCAGATAGCCGCCCACATACCCGCCCAGCGCGCCCGCCCCGATGATCGCGATTCGTTTATCCATGCTTCATGTCTCCTTGTCATCGAACAGTGATATCCGCAGCCCGGGCCGCCGTCAGGGGTTGATGCGCATTTCCGCCCGTGCTCGTTCCAGATAGGCCAGCGCGTCCGGTGGCAGCAGCAGTCGATCTTGGACCAGATCCGCACAGACCGCCGCGATCCGCGCGCAGTAGCTGGCACGGCTGGGATAGCGCTCGGCGATCGATGGACGCGGGTCTGCGCCCGCCTCGCGTGCGGCGCGATCGGCAGCGAAGTCGATTCGGCTGCCATCACGATCGGCCATCTCCCCCGCCGGGTACGGCTGCCGGTATTCGTTCCAGCCGGTGTATGTGGCCAGGGGCACCGCCACATCAGGCAGGCGGATACCCGCGACTTCGTTGCCATCGGCATCCACCTTGCAGACCAGGGACCGATAGAACTGGCTTGCCGGCGCCGGATTCACCCAGTCGCCGGGTGGCGCGATCTGGTTTGTAGCGCGCACGACCGCGACGCCTGGAATGGCGGGAAAGCCGGTTTCGCCTGGCCCGACCAGCGTGGCGTCGGCGAACCTGGGCACCCGGCTGGGCGGCGGTGGGGTCCCAGAGACCACCCATTCATCGAGCGCCACCAGCAGCGCCCGCACGGCCGGCATCGGATTGTGCGGATTGCGTGGATTGATGGCCGGACCGGAGTCAGACGGTGTGCCCGCGCGGCCGCCATGCTGAGTGCCCGCGATCAGGTAGGCCCTGACATTTTCGGGCAGGTTCACATCCTGCTTGCCCATTGGATCGGTATGCAAGAGCGAAGCGCCCTTCTGCCAGTACTCTGTCGATGTATTGACCTCGATCAGCAGCGGATCGCTCCCATCGAGACGAAGAAGAGCGCCGGCGCATCCAGTGAGAGGATCATGCATTGTGGTGCTCGAGAATGGAAAAGCGTTCTCGGGAAATCCATGGTCTTCGTGCTGGGTGCAGGTACGCGCGGGTTGTGCAAACGGCGCGTTCAGGAATACCCGTCCAACCCCGGCGATGTGCGACAGGACGCCATCGAAAACCCGGCGCCCCTGCTCATCGCGATTGAAACCCTGACCGATGTGGTCGCGCAGGTAGCGGCCGGCCTGTGAAATGCCGACGGCCAGTGCATGCGACATCGGGCAGCCAGTCAGGGCGAGCGCCGCGCAATCATTGCGCAGGAAACTCACCACATCGCGGGTGGCCGCGAAGCCGAGGCCCTGGACCTTCGGGTTCACCGCGTCGTAGTGAAATTCATAAAGAAAGCCGGGCCTGGGCATCTGACCATCGCACAGACGGATCGTGCGCCGGTCGACAAAAGACCACTGACTTTCAGCCAGCACCTGGGGAGCGTCGCTGGCCCGCTCGCGCACGCTCAGGCGCGCCCGCACTGGGTCGACGCTCGCGGCTTCGTGAGACAGCTTGAACGACTCCAGAACGCCGACCCGCGTACCCGACACGAACTCATCGCGCACCGCCTGCACGATCGGGCTGCCATCGTTCGTCGCGACCGGCGCAGTGAGCGCCAGGCCCATTTTGGCCCTCGGCGCATCCGGGTCCCAGCCCGACCAGACGATGGTGAACCCGAGCTGCAAGGGGAAGCCGTTGCCCAGATCGGCCGCACTGCGCGGGTCATTGCCGCCAAGGGGTGCATCGGCGAGCGTGCTGAACAACATTTTGCGGCCGCGATTGTTCACCTCGTAGAGCAGACGTCGATTGCCCTTCAGCGGGTCCGACGGACGCAGCACGAAGACGTCGGTCTGGTAGTCGACCATGCCTCGCGCATTGCGGGGCGCCTTGTCGAGCAATGCGATGCTGCGGTTGCAGGCCGCTTCGGGATCGACCTCGCCACGCGCGGTGGCGGTCACGCGTTCATAGGCGCCGGCCTGGCCGAACGGCGCGCCGTCGGCCAGGCGCTCGATGGTTTGAATGGTGACGGACAGCAGCATTCAGCGCCGCCCTAGCGGGCATCGGGCGCGGGGAAATTCAATTCGACGCCGATGCCGTCCGGGTCGTAGAGAAATATCTGCGCGCCGCCAGTGCGCGCAATGACCTGCTCGCGGTACTTCACCTGCCTGGCATCGAGGCGGGCACGCATGCCGGGCAGGTCGGTCGCGGCGAAGGCGATGTGATCGAAGCGCCCGGTGTCTTCGAAGTGTTTGTCAGTGCCGCGCACGACGATGCCTTCGCGAGGCTTGCGCACACCCAGCAGATGCACGGTGGCTACGCCGCCCGAATACAGCCAGAAGCCCGGAAACCCGAGCGGCGGCCGATCGCCGTCCTCGAGACCGAGCACCTCGCAATAGAAGCTCCTGGTGCGCTCGAGATCGGACGGTTCGATCGTGTAGTGCTGCAATGTACCCAACGGCATGATCGTGACTCCTCGGACGAAAATGTGATCGGCATCGACGCCTGGCGCCTGAGCCGAGAGAAATAGTAGACCACCGCAGGCCCGAGGGGCTGTCGGCAGTGCTCCGAAACCGGTCCAAATAGAGTACAAGCGGAGTGCAAGCGGAGTACAGGCGGAGTACTGGCGGAGTAAAAGCGCAGCAATGACCGATTCGACAGACTCAAACACACTCGACTCCATCGAGCAGGACACCCGCGCCTGGCTCGAACGTGCGGTGATTGGACTGAACCTTTGCCCGTTCGCCAAGTCGGTTCATGTGAAGCGTCAAATCCACTTTGCGATGAGCCATGCCGCCACGCCGCAGGAACTCCTGGACGATCTGAAACGCGAGTTGCAGGATCTCATTGGGTCCGACGCGTCGATGCGCAGCACCACCTTGCTGATCGTGCCGCACTGCCTGACAGATTTTCTCGATTTCAACGATTTCCTCGCTGAGGCCGACAGCCTTCTGCGCAAGCTCAAACTCGACAGCGACCTGCAGATTGCCAGCTTTCATCCCGACTACCAGTTCGCCGGCACAAACCCTGAAGACATCACGAACTGCACCAATCGATCGCCCTACCCCACGCTGCACCTGCTGCGCGAAGCGAGTATCGATCTGGCGGTCGCAGCCTTTCCGCAGGCCGAGCAGATCTTCGAGCAAAACATGCGCACGCTGGAACAACTCGGTCCGGCCGGCTGGGTTGCACTGAATGTTGGACGATCGGGTTCGCGATGAGCGTGCCTGAGGTCAGACCCGGCCAATCGCTGGAGCTGCTCAAGGAACTGCATATCCTGACTCGCGACGGCAAACTCAATCAGGACTCCCGGCGCAAGCTCAAGCAGGTTTATCACCTCTACCAGTTCATCGAAAAAATCCTGTTGGAACTGGCCGCGCAGAACAGCACCATCACGTTGGCGGACCACGGCGCTGGCAAGTCCTACCTGGGATTCATTGTCTACGACCTGTTCTTCAAGTCGACCACTGGCGCGGCCACGCCCGGCCATATCTTCGGCATCGAGACCCGGACCGAACTCGTTGAAAAGTCACGCGCGCTGGCTGCCAGACTGGGCTTCGAGCACATGTCGTTTCTGAACTTGAGCGTTGCCCAGGCAACCCAGTCCGCGGCACTGCCGGCGCGCATCGACGTCGTCACCGCACTCCACGCCTGCGATAGCGCCACCGATGACGCCATTGCCTTCGGGCTGCGCAAGCAGGCCCGGTTCATGGTGCTGGTGCCGTGCTGCCAGGCCGAGGTCGCGCGCGTGCTGAGCCAGCACAAGGCGCAGTCTCTGTCGCGCACGCCGCTGGCCGAGCTCTGGCGCCACCCGCTGCACACCCGCGAGCTCGGCAGTCAGCTCACCAACGTGCTGCGCTGCCTGTGCCTGGAGGCGCACGGCTATCAGGTCAGCGTCACCGAACTGGTCGGCTGGGAACACAGCCTGAAAAACGAACTCATCATCGCGCGACAGACGGGGCGCCCCAAGCCCGCTGCCGCCCAGCGCCTGCAGTCTGTACTCGAGCAGTTCGGCTTGACCAGTCTGCTCGAGACGCGCTTTCGACTGCCCGCCGACGGTATCGGCTGAGCGCCATTTCGCGATGAAACTGCACCCGGATATCGTCAAGCTCGGCTGGGTCAGCTTTCTCACCGACCTGAGTTCGGAAATGATCTTCGCGGTATTCGCGGTCTTCTTCACAACCGTTGCCGGCGCCTCGAGTGCCTTGCTGGGCCTGATCGAAGGGCTCGCCGACCTGTCGGCCTCCTCGCTCAACTATCTCTCCGGACGGCTCGCCGATCGCAGCGGCCAGCGCAAGGCATTCGCACTCGCCGGCTACGGCTTCTCCACGCTCGCCAAGTCCATCCTGATCGTGTCGAGTTCGGTGGCGGGTTGCAGCGCCTTCCGGGTCATCGAGCGGCTTGGCAAGGGGTTTCGCGGCCCGCCCCGAGACGCCTGGCTGTCAGCGCTCGCCGAAGCTGCAGACCGCGGATACTCGTTCGGCGTTCACAAGGCAATGGACAAGGCCGGCGCCGTCCTGGGGCCGCTGGTGGCCTACGGCGTCTTGTCGTGGCTGGGCGAATCGCCGGCAACCTATCGAGTTCTCTTCTGGATCGCACTGCTGCCCGCACTTGCGGCGCTTGTTGTGCTCGCCCGCGTCGCGGATAAGTCTGGAGCGCCAGCACGCGCACGTGAAAGCATCGCGCAGAACTGGCAATCGATCAGTCCGGCATTCAAGCGCTTCCTGATCCCGGCCGGCGTGTTCGCGCTCGCCTACTACAGCCTGGGCTTTCTTCTGCTGAAAGCGCACAACGCCGGATTCAGCACCGCGCAGGTAGTCCTGCTGTACGCGCTCTTCAACGCCATCTGCGTGGTCGCGGCGCCGCTGGCCGGGCGGCTGGGAGACCGCATCGGCCGCGGCAGAATTGTCGCGCTGGGCTACGCCCTTTACCTGGCGTTGAACCTTGCCGCCATCGTCGCCGACCAGCGCTGGCAGATCATCGGTATCTTCGTGGTCTACGGGCTCTTCTATGCAATCGAAGAATCGCAGAGCAAGGCGTTCATTGCCGACCTCGAGCCGCAGCGGCGCGCCAGCGCGATCGGACTGTACAACTCGCTCACCGGCATGCTCTATCTGCCGGCGTCGCTGCTGGCCGGCGCACTCTGGACCATTGCACCCGGCATGGCCTTCGCGGCAGCTGCCGGAATTGCGTTCGCCGCGCTCTCGGCATTCATCGCACTCGGCTGCCTGAGGCCCAGTTCGAACCCCGCCACCTGACGCAAACCAACCCTCAGGAAAGAAGACTGCAGCTCACTTTCCTGTTCGAGTCGGTGCGCCATGCTCGGCATGAATGTGCCAGACCGCAAAAAACATCGCACCGATCGCCGGGCCGATGATGAAACCATTGATGCCGAAAACGGCCATCCCGCCCAGCGTGGTGATCATGACCACATAGTCGGGCATGCGCGTGTCCTTGCCGACCAGCAAGGGGCGCAGAAGGTTGTCGACCAGGCCGATGACCAGCACACCGTACGCGGCCAGCGAAACGCCCTGCCAGATTTCGCCGGACATCAGGAAATACGCAGCAACCGGCACCCAGACGAGGCCGGCGCCCACCGCAGGCAGCAGCGACAGGAAGCCCATCAGCACGGCCCAGAGCAAGGCCGCCCCCACACCCAGGAACCAGAAGGCGATGCCGCCCAGCACTCCTTGAATCGCAGCGACCAGCAGATTGCCCTTCACCGTGGCACGGATCACGGTGGCAAATTTTTCGATGAGCTCCTGCTTGTGTGCCGGCGCGAGTGGAATCGCGCGGCGTACTGCGCGCGCCACCGCCGGTCCATCGCGAACCAGGAAGAACGCCAGATACAACGTGATGACCAGACTGGCCAGCCATTCGAATGTGTTCTGGCCGACGTTGACGGCCTGAGTCGCCAGGTACTGGCTGGCCTGGGCAAGCCCGGTGCCCACACGGCGCTGCAGGACCTCGAAATCGGCGAGACCGAAGCGCTGGAACAGCGCCATCACCCAGTCAGGCAGCGCCGAATAGACCCCGCGGAAATACAACGCCGGATTCAACGACCCGGTCTGTACTCGGTCGTAGACCAAAGCCGCTTCGTGCGCGAGCGAAGCGGTCACGGCCGCAAAGGGAATCACGACGATGACCAGCACAACCATGATGGTGAGCAGGGCGGCCACGTTGCGAGCACCCCGCAGTCTGGTCAAGAGCCATTGATTGAGCGGCGAAAACAGCAACGCGATGATCGCGCCCCACAGTACCGCGCCGAAAAATGGCAGCAGGATCCACCCGAACGCCAGCGTGATCCCGACCAGCAGCGCTGGCATGGCGGCACGCTCCAGAAAACGAGAGGGGGGTTCAGGGACGGGACTCATCGGCGTTCCTTGCGGGCTTGGCCTGTCCCATGCGAGTTTGATGAGACATGAACTGCCCTCATCACGCACAGACCGCTGATGTGCGTCAAGGAGCCGCTACGCCGTGCGAGGGGGTGTCTCATCAGCCAGACGGGTGGCCAAACTTTCGGGAACCGCGGCCAGCAACGGAGCACCAGTGGCGATTCGCCCCTGACTATTTCTTTTTGGCGCGATCGGGCACAACCGTCGTGATGGGCGGCACGATTGCGCCGGGCAGCAGAGGTTTGCCCGCCGCTTGTTCTTTTTTCGGCTTTTTCTGTTCTTTGCCTCGTTGCTGACCTTTGGGCATGCTGGCCTCCTGCGGAAGTGGGGTACCGATCCTGCCTGCATGGTACTCGTATGACAATCACGTGTGGCGAAATTGCCGCCGCGCGACTGCCTTGCCGATCGCTGCGGCGGCACCAGGTACAACGCGCCAATACGGTCCGAACCAGGCGATTGCGAAAGCGCTCGTCAGGGGCCCGCGCCAGTTCAGCGAGCACGGCCTGCAGAAACGTTTTCCTGGCTTTGGATGAGCGCTGCCCGCTCTGCCCTCGATTCGGACCGCGTGGACCAGCACTCTAACGCTTGCAATGCCAGCGCCCGTCACGCAGGATCGCCATGGCAGTGCCCGTCACGCAGGATCGCGGGCAGTGCCGCCGGGCGCGTGCATCAGCCGACTGCGCGCCCCTGCGCCCCAGCCCATCCCAGCCTGGAGAAAAACGATGATCAAAGTCAGTGTGATGTACCCCAACACGCCGGGTGCCCGGTTCGATCACGCGTACTACCGCGACCAGCACATGCCGCTGCTCAAGCGCCGCATGGGCGACAGCTGCAAGTCGTACACGATCGACAAGGGCCTCGCCGGCGGCACACCAGGAGCCCCCGCGACCTACGTGGGCATGTGCCACATATTCTGCGATTCAGTCGAGGCCTTCCAAGCTGGGTTCGGTCCTCACGCAAAGGAGATCATGGCCGACATCGCCAACTATACGGATCTGGCACCGGTGATTCAGATCAGCGAAGTGGTGGTCGGCTGAGCCCAGAAAGTGCGCCAGGGGGAACCCCCTGCGCGCCACGCCGACCCCGGGAAGAAGATCGCGACCGTGCCGGTCCTGATTCATTGGCGCAGGCTCGCTCGGACCCGCCCCGTGCTCAAGCGCGCACCATCTGCTGTGCGAGATCGTGCAGCACCCGATAACACGGCAGCACCTGCGCGACGCTGGCGTTGGGCTCGCGCTTGTCGCGAATGGCCGCGAAGAATTCACGATCCTGCAATTCGATCCCGTTCATCGACACATCCACCTTGCTGACGTCGATTTTTTCATCCTTGCCATTGAACAGATCGTCGTAGCGGGCCAGGTAAGTGCCGGAGTCGCCGATGTAGCGAAAGAAGGTGCCCAACGGTCCGTCGTTGTTGAAGGACAGGCTGAGCGTGCAGATGGCGGCACTGGCCGTCTTGAGCTGGATGCTCATGTCCATCGCGATACCCAGCACCGGATGGATCGGGCCCTGAAGCGCGTTGGCCGCCACGATCGGGCTGCGCGTCTGGCAGGCGAAGAGGTCGACCGTGTGCGCAGCGTGATGCCAGAGCAGGTGATCGGTCCAGCTGCGCGGCTCGCCGAGCGCATTCATGTTGCTGCGCCGAAAGAAAAAGGTCTGAACATCCATCTGCTGGATATTGAATTCGCCGGCGACGATGCGCTGCCGCACCCATTGATGACTGGGATTGAAGCGCCGGGTATGGCCGCACATGGCGACCAGACCACTCTGCCTGCTGGCATCGACTACCGCCTGGGCGTCGGCCCAGGAATCGGCCAGCGGGATCTCGACCTGCACATGTTTGCCCGCTTTCAGGCAGGCAATCGACTGACCCGCATGCAACTGCGTGGGCGTGCACAGGATGACCGCATCGACCTCCTTGATGGCGAGGCTGTCGGCCAGGCTGGTGGTGACGTGGGCAATGCCATAGCGCGTGGCCACCGCCTGGGTCTTCGCCAATTCGCGACTGACCAGAGAGATGACTTCCACGCCATCGATGTTCTTGATGGCGTCCAGATGCCTGATGCCGAATGCCCCGGCACCGGCGAGAGCGACCTTGATGGTCATGCCTGATTCTCCAGAATGAGATGACCCACCGCGGTGTTCGACGCGGGCACATGATAGAAGCGGTGCCTGACGCGCGGTGCGGCGTCGTCCATTGCCCCCCGGGCGATCAGCCACATCACGAGTTCGATGCCCTCAGAGCCCGCCTCACGGACGTAGTCGATGTGCGGCATCTGGGAGAGCTCGGCCGGATCTGCAATCAGGCGATCGAGGAAGGCATTGTCGAAGGTCTTGTTGATCAGGCCGGCGCGGGGGCCTTGCAGCTGATGGCTCATGCCGCCGGTGCCCCAGATGTGAACCTTGAGCGGTTCATCGTACGACTGCACTGCCTTGCGGATGGCACGGCCCAGGTTGTAGCAGCGGCGCCCGGAGGGCACCGGATACTGCACCACGTTCACCGCGAACGGAATCACCGGACACGGCCACGCCGCCGGCTGGCCGCACATCAGCGACAAGGGCACGGTGAGTCCGTGGTCGACATCCATTTTGTTGACGATGGTGAGATCGAAATCGTCTTGAATAACCGATTGCGCGATGTGCGCCGCCAGCTCCGGATGCCCGATCACCCTGGGCACCGGGCGCGGCCCCCAGCCCTCGTCGGCCGGCTGGAACTCAGGCGCGGTGCCGATCGCGAAAGTGGGGATCATCTCCAGGCTGAACGCGTTGGCATGGTCATTGAAGACCAGGAAGATCACGTCCGGCGGGTTGTCCTTCAGCCACTGCTTCGAATAGTCATAGCCCTTGAACACCGGCTGCCAGTAGGGCTCGTTGGACTTGCCCAGATCGAGCGCCGCGCCGATGGCGGGCACGTGGGACGTGTAGACGCTGGCGGTGATCTTCGCCATCATTTTTTCTCCCATTCACGGGTGTAGCGGTTACCCTCCACCGGCCGCCCGCCCGCGATCATCATGTCGCGATAGGCCTCTTCGCTCAGACCGGTCATGCTGCCCGCCATCTGCTGAAAACTTTTGCCGTCGGTGGCGCCGATCTTGGCCAGAAAATAGATGTTGCCGCCCAGCCTGATGCACCAGTTCAAGTCACGGGCCAGCACCGCCTGCTTCTGCTCTTCGGTCATCGCCCACTCATCGAGGCAGGCGCGCTCGTCGGCCTTGAATCGCACGCGGTTCTCGGGCTTCATCAGCGACATGCAGAACTGATTGAGCCAATACCCTTTGCGCGACTGCTCGGCATCGAAGATGGTCGTGCCCGGAACATCCAGATAGGGTTTATCGAGCGCCATGGTGGTTTCCTTGCAATCTCAGGCCCAGTAAAGGCGCGTCGGGTTGTCGACCAGCAGCTTTTGCCGCAGTTCGGGCGTGACCGCAATGTGCGGGATGAAGTCGACCAGCAGACCGTCATCGGGCATGTGGCTCTTCAGGTTTGGGTGCGGCCAGTCGGTCCCCCAGAGCACACGATCGGGAAAGGTTTCAACGATGCGTCGTGCGAACGGTACGACGTCCCGGTAGGCCGCCTGCTCGCCGTTCAAGGCAGGCGGTCCGGCGATGGACAGACGCTCCGGACAGCTCACCTTGCTCCAGACGTTGATGTGCTCGCGCATGAACTTCATGAAGAGCTCGAACTCGGGCCCGTCGATGGGCTTACTCACATCGGGTCGACCCATGTGATCGACCACCACAGTGGTGGGCAGCGTGGTGAAGAAGTCCCACAGCTGCGGCAGGTCGACCGCCTCGAAGTAGATGACCACGTGCCAGCCCAGCGGCGCGATCCGCGAGGCGATCTCCAGCAGTTCGTCGCGCGGCGTGAAGTCGACCAGGCGTTTGACGAAATTGAAGCGCACGCCGCGCACGCCGGCCGCGTGCCTCTGTCGCAGTTCATTGTCCGTGACGTTGCGGCGCACCGTGGCCACGCCGCGCGCCATGCCCTTGGATGCGATGCAGGCATCGACCATTGCCCGGTTGTCGGCACCATGACAGGTTGCCTGGACGATGACATTGCGCGCGAAACCCAGATGGTCGCGCAAGGCAAACAGCTGCTGCCTGCTCGCAT
>JAYVOV010000532.1:0-4128 GCA_043757735.1 Burkholderiaceae bacterium | reverse complement strand
TCGGCGCGAGCGGAATCAAAACGGCGGCCGTCCAGGAGTGTCAGGGATGGCAAAGCCAGAAGGCTGCCCAGGGCGGGCGGCGGGCCTCCTTTGTCATTGGCGCTCGAGGTGATCGCCGGTGCCGTTTGTGCAATGGACAGGGACGGTGTCAAGGCACCGGCGAGCAAAGCGCTGGCGCCGAGGAAACGACGGCGGGCGGTGGGTTTGAGTTGGCGATCGGAGGCCATGAACGCAGTTTAAGGCATGTCGCGAACTGGCAGTTCGCCACACTCAGGCGCGATCTGTTCAGTCACGGTGCGTCGAAACAGGTGCAGCCGATGGTGCAGCCGATGGTGCAGACTGCAGCTCGAGCAGCGTCACCATACCGAGCCCCGGCAGTGCACTCAACCGCAGGCACTGCGTGCCCTCGCTTGCAAGCGCCAGTTCTGCCGGTGGCGCGGCTGCAAGAACCAGCAGCCTGACCGGGTGCTCGAAGCCCGCGCTGGCTTCGACGAGAGCGCACACACAGGGTGCGAGCGCGGCATGCACGAGCCTGTCGGCAACGATCAGCGTGGCGCGGCGCGGCTTGAATCGGCGCAGCCGCTCGGGCGCTTGTGCCTGATCGATCAACCAGCCGCAATCCCAGGGATCACCTTCCTGGCGGGCGCGCCACCAGGCACATTCCAGCAGCTTTATCTGCAGTCGGAAGGCGAGTCGGGCCGCTCGACTGCCCATACGCATGAGTTGAATGCTGCCGTCGAGCTGCAGGGCCAGTGATTCGACCAGCGGCAAAGGATGCGAGTTCTCGAAGCCACTGGTGACCGCGATCGACAGCGGCGCGATGACTTCTGGCTTTACCCATGGCAGGAGGGCGGGACTTGCGCCGCTGCCGGCGCCCGCGAAGCACCAGGCCCACAGTTCGCGATGGATCCGCGTCTCCTGGAATCGACCTGGGTCTGTTCCATGCGGTGGCTGCGGCTGGGACTGGAGTGGCGCCCGAAGCGTGCCGAGATCGAAACGCGCCATCAGTCGCGGCGCGATCCGGCGCACCACGGCCAGCAGCATCAGCAATGCCAGGCTGGCAAGCACGACGATCGTCAGCGAACCAATAGCAGTGATGCTCATCTGGCGCGAGGTCGAGGGGTCTTGCTGGCGGTGACCGGGTCGTGCAGCCGGCGGCTGGCGGTGGACACCTGGAAATTCAAGGGCACAGAGAATATCCTCGGCGAATTTGCGAACATCCAGATATTGCCGCGTCCAACTCATCCGAGGGCACACCATGCTTGCTCATCGACTCCACCGATTGATCCTGATGGTCATGCTGATGGCAGGCGCCGCACAGGCAGCGCCCCTGAGCCGCTCCCAGGCACTGCAGGCACTGCATCATCTGCAGGTGCCGGCACGTCTGGCGGCCGTGCAGACACTGGCTGAGAACGGGCGAACGGGCGATGCCGACCGGCTGGTGCCGGTGCTGGCCGACATCGATGCGCAGGTGCGTGGCGCGGCGGCCAGCGCGATGTGGCAGATCTGGAGCCGCTCGGGCGATCGCGCCACCGACGCGCTGTTTGCGCGCGGCGTGGCGCAGATGCAGGCGTCTGCGCTCGACGATGCGCTGACCACGTTCAGCGAGATCGTGCGGCGCAGACCTGCCTTCGCCGAAGGCTGGAACAAACGCGCGACGGTCTATTTCATGATGGGCCGCGACCAGCAGTCTTTGCAAGACTGCGGCGAGGTCTTCAAGCGCAATCGGAATCACTTCGGCGCGCTGTCGGGTGCAGGGCAGATCCATCTGCGGCTGGGCAACTGGCAGCTCGCACTCGAGTGCTTTCGGCGTGCGCTGCAGATCAATCCCGATCTGGTCTGGCTTGAAGGGGTGATCGAAACGCTCGAAGAGCGCCTGCGCGAGCGTGCACGCAAGGCCATCTGACGTGGAAACGCCATTCGGTCTGGCAGCCGGTGCAGAACGTCAGCATCAGGGTTTGACGAACTTCAGCACGAACTGATCCTTGGGCTGTGCCGGCTCGGCCGCCGGTGGCCACGGTGGCTGGCGCGGGGTCTTCGAAGCGCTGCACGACCGCAACGATGGGTGCGGCGGCAATGCCGGCATTGCGCAGCAGCTGGTCTCGATCGGCCAGCGCCAGCGGTGAGGCGCGTCGCAGCGCGGCCGGGGCGGCCGTGGGGCCGCCACCCGCGCTGACATCGAGTGCGCTCATGCCGCGGGCCGAATGCCGATGAACGCCAGCATCTGTTCGGGCTTGCGCCGCTGATCATTTGACCGGTCGGCGGCGCTGCGTTCGGGGCTCGCGAGCAGACCACGGATCTGTTCGGAATCCAGCGTCTGCGGTCCCGAACCAGACGGGAGCAGTGCGCATGCGGTGACGCTCGCTGCGCGGGCTGCGCCCAGAAAACGCTGAATCAAACTCGGCATTCTGATGTTCATTTGAGAACTCCCGTGGCGAATAGGGTAGCCTCTGGCGGCCGGCAGGCCATCCTGCCATGACGCAGTATCTCAATGATGCAGCCGCGCCGTCCGGTATCCGCGGCGTGCAGCATCGGAGCCAGCCAGTCGATGAATTCATGACTCCCCTCAATGTGCTCGGCATCGATCTCGTGCCCTGTTCTTACGACCCCCTGACTGGCTTTTACCGCGACGGCTGCTGCAAGACCGATGAGCACGACACCGGTACGCATGTGGTGTGCGCGCGCATGAATCAGGTGTTCCTGGCGTTTTCGCTGCAGCGGGGCAACGATCTTGTCACGCCGCGTCCTGAATTCCGCTTTGCCGGGCTCAAGCCCGGAGACCGCTGGTGCCTTTGCGTGCTGCGCTGGAAAGAAGCGTTCGAGGCCGGCGTGGCACCGCAGGTGTATCTGGAGTGCACCCATGCCCGCGCACTCGAGCACGTCACCCTGGCGCAGCTGCGAGCGCACGTCTGAGAGATGGAATAGGATCCTGGCTGAGCGGCTGTCGGCGTCGCCCGGGCGCTTGAAGCCGAGCGTCTGCATCTGGCCTGGCCAGGCCATTTCAGGTTCATACAGACCATCATCGGAGGGGCAATCCATGAAGACACGCATCACTGAACTGCTCGGTATCGAGCACCCGATCATCCAGGGCGGCATGCACTTTGTCGGCTTCGCCGAACTGGCCGCCGCGGTATCCAATGCTGGCGGTCTGGGGATCATCACCGGCCTCACTCAAAGAACGCCGGAACTGCTCGCCAAGGAAATCGCCCGCTGCCGGGAGATGACCGACAAACCCTTCGGCGTGAACCTGACATTCCTGCCTGCGTTTGCAGCACCGCCGTATCCGGAATACATCCGCGCCATCATCGAAGGGGGCGTGCGCATCGTCGAGACCGCTGGCCGAAACCCCGAACCGTACATGCGCGACATGAAGGCGGCCGGCATCAAAGTCATTCACAAGTGCACGTCGGTGCGCCATTCGCTGAAGGCCGAGGCGATCGGCTGCGATGCGGTCAGTGTCGACGGCTTCGAGTGCGGCGGTCACCCCGGCGAAGACGACGTGCCCAACATGATCCTGCTGCCGCGCGCCGCCGAAGAGCTGAAGATTCCGTTCGTGGCGTCGGGCGGCATGGCCAACGGACGCAGCCTGGTGGCGGCGCTTGCTCTGGGCGCGGACGGCATCAATATGGGCACCCGCTTCATGGCCACCAAAGAGGCGCCCATCCACGAGAACGTGAAGAAGGCGATTGTCGCGGCCTCTGAACTGGATACCCGCCTGATCATGCGCAAGCTGCGCAATACAGAGCGCGTGCTGAATAACGCCGGCGTTTCACGGCTGATCGAGATCGAACGCGAAAAAGGCGACACCCTCACCATCGCCGATATTCATGATCAGGTCGCGGGCATCTACCCGAAGGTGATGATCGAGGGCGACATGGAAGCCGGCGCCTGGAGCTGCGGCATGGTTGCAGGCCTGATCCACGACATCCCCAGCTGCAAGGAACTGGTCGAGCGCATCATGAGCGAGGCCGACGCGCTGATCAACAAGCGGCTGGTGGCGATGAGCCGCAACACGGTCCCGGCCTGATTTCAGCTTCCCCCGATCGCCTGGCGGCGGATGCGAATGCCCGCCACCTCGCGATCCCAGGTGTCGGCGGTAATGCCCTGGCTGCGCAGAAGGTGCTTCTG
>JAYVOV010000531.1:0-4144 GCA_043757735.1 Burkholderiaceae bacterium | reverse complement strand
GAATTCCACTACGAGCTCAAGCACTTCGTCGGCCGCCCTTCCCCGATTTACCACGCCGCGCGCATGAGTCGCGAGCAGGGCGGCGCACAGATTTACCTCAAGCGCGAAGACTTGAACCACACCGGCGCGCACAAGATCAACAACACCATCGGCCAGGCGCTGCTCGCGCGCCGCATGGGCAAGCCGAGGGTGATCGCCGAGACCGGGGCCGGCCAGCATGGCGTGGCCACCGCTACCGTTGCGGCCCGCTACGGCATGAAATGCGTGGTCTACATGGGCAGCGAAGACGTCGCGCGCCAG
Organism: Burkholderiaceae bacterium; assembly: GCA_043757735.1. Taxonomy (GTDB): domain Bacteria; phylum Pseudomonadota; class Gammaproteobacteria; order Burkholderiales; family Burkholderiaceae_E; genus Quisquiliibacterium. The sequence goes on along the minus strand of JAYVOV010000531.1, from coordinate 3,844 downwards.
GCGCAAAACGTCTACCGCATGCGCCTGCTCGGCGCGGAGGTGGTACCCGTCGAATCCGGCAGCAAGACCCTCAAGGATGCCCTCAACGAGGCCATGCGCGACTGGGTCACGAATGTTGAAGACACCTTCTACATCATCGGCACGGTCGCCGGCCCGCATCCGTATCCCATGATGGTGCGTGACTTCCAATCGATCATCGGGATCGAGTGCAAGCAGCAGATGCCGGTGATGGCGGGGCGCCAGCCTGACTACGTGGTTGCCTGCGTCGGCGGCGGGTCCAACGCCATCGGCATCTTTCATCCTTATCTCGACGTGCCGGGTGTGAAACTGGTCGGTGTCGAAGCCGGCGGCGATGGTCTGCACACTGGCCGTCACTCGGCCTCGCTCACGGCTGGCGTGCCGGGTGTTCTGCATGGCAACCGCACCTACCTGCTGCAGGACGAAAACGGTCAGATCATCGACACGCATTCCGTATCGGCGGGGCTCGACTACCCGGGCGTCGGGCCTGAACATGCCTGGCTCAAGGATAGCGGCCGCGCAAGCTACGTTGTCATCGACGACAGCGAGGCGCTCAAGGCTTTCCACGACTGCTGCCGTATCGAGGGCATCATTCCCGCGCTCGAATCCAGCCACGCGCTCGCACATGCGGCGAAACTTGCAGCCACCTTGCCTCGCGACCAGCTCATTCTGGTGAACCTGTCAGGGCGCGGCGACAAAGACATGCACACGGTGGCGCAGCGCGCCGGCCAGAACACCTGAAGGCTGAGCCGATGTCACGAATCGAAGCCACTTTTGCCCGTCTGCGCAGCGCTGGCCGCAAGGCCCTGGTGCCTTACGTCACCTCTGGTCACCCCGCGCTCGATGCCACGCTGCCGATCATGCGCGCCCTGGTTGCGGGTGGCGCCGACGTTATCGAATTGGGTGTGCCGTTCTCCGATCCCATGGCCGACGGACCGGTCATTCAACGGGCCAATGAACAGGCGCTTGCGCTCGGTGTCGGCCTGCGCGACGTATTGAACTATGTCAGGGCCTTCCGTGCCGAAGACAGCACGACGCCGATCGTGCTGATGGGCTACGCCAATCCCATCGAACGCATGGGGGTCGAGCGATTCGCCGATGAGGCGCGAGCCGCCGGCGTCGATGGCGTGATCGTTGTCGACTATCCGCCCGAAGAGTCGGTGAGCTTCGCCGAACTCATGGTTTCGCGCGGCATCGATCCCATCTTCCTGGTGGCGCCCACCTCCACTGACGCGCGCATCGCCGCCGTGCTGGCGATGGCTCGCGGCTACGTCTACTACGTATCGCTGAAGGGCATCACCGGTGGCACGATGGATACCGCCGATGTCCACCGCCGGGTCGCGATGATCAAGGCGCGCACCAGCCTGCCGGTCGGCGTCGGCTTCGGCATTCGCGATGCTGCGACCGCCCGGGCGGTTGCGCAAGTCGCAGATGCCGTCATCATCGGAACCCGTATGATCCAGATTCTCGAGGACGGCGATCCGGCGGGTGCCGCAGAACGGGTGCGTGTATTCACCGCCGGCGTACGCGCGGCACTCGATGCGCCCGGCCTGCCGGCCGGTAAGAACTGACGCAACAGGGGAAGCTCCATGACATGGCTCGACAAGCTGCTGCCGCCGCGGATCAAGCGCTCCAATCTCGGGGCCAAGCGCGTGCCCGAGGGACTCTGGGTCAAGTGCCCCGCCTGCGATTCGGTGCTTTATGGCGCAGACCTGGAGAGCAGTCTGAGTGTGTGCCCCAAGTGCGGCCATCATCTGCGGATGCGCGCGCGCCGGCGGATCGACTGCCTGCTCGACGCCGAAGGTCGTTATGAAATCGGCCAGGAAGTCCTGCCGATCGACATTCTCAAGTTCAAAGACAGCCGCAAGTACGTGGATCGGTTGCAGGAGGCCCTGGAAGAGTCCGAAGAGACAGATGCCCTGGTTGTGATGGGCGGCTCGATCCGCACATTGCCGGTGGTGCTGGCGGTGTTCGAGTTCGAATTCATCAGCGGCTCGATGGGCTCGGTGGTCGGCGAGCGTTTCGCGCGCGGCGTCCAGGCGGCCATCGAACAGAAGGTGCCGTTCATTTCGGTCGCTGCTTCAGGGGGCGCGCGCATGCAGGAGGGCGTGATGTCACTGATGCAGATGGCCAAAACCACAGCAATGCTCACCAAGCTGGCTGACAAGCGCCTGCCTTACCTATCGGTACTCACCGACCCGACCATGGGTGGCGTGTCGGCCAGCTTCTGCTTTCTGGGCGACGTGGTGATCGCCGAACCGCGCGCGCTGATTGGTTTCGCCGGTCCTCGGGTGATTGAGCAGACCGTTCGCGAGAAGCTGCCCGAGGGCTTCCAGCGTGCCGAGTTCCTGCTTGAAAAAGGCGCGATCGACATGATCGTCGACCGTCGTCAGATGCGCGACGAGATCGCCCGCATGCTGGCCATGCTGCTGCGCCAGCCCAGCGACGCGGTCGCCTGATTCGGCCAGTTTGAGTTCGCCCCGAACGCTCGCCGATTGGCTCGCGCACGCCGAGCGCCTTCATCCGCGTGGCATCGCGATGGGGCTCGAGCGCGTGCGCAGCGTGGCCGACCGGCTCGCGCTATCGTTCGATTGCCCTGTCATCACGGTCGGCGGAACGAACGGCAAGGGCTCTACCTGCGCGATGCTCGAGTCCATCCTGATCGCGGCAGGCTATCGGGTCGCACTGCATACATCGCCGCACCTGATCGATTTCAACGAGCGCGCGCGCCTGCAGGGCGAGTCTGCAAAAGACGCCGACCTCGTCACGCACCTGGCTGCCGTCGAAGCCGAGCGGGGGGCGGTAGAACTCACGTATTTCGAGTTCACGCTGCTGGCCATACTGCGCTGGTTTCGCGCGTGCCAGCCGGATGTCGTGATTCTGGAGGTTGGGCTCGGCGGGCGACTGGATGCGGTGAACCTGATCGATGCCGATTGTTCGATCGTCACCTGCATCGACATCGATCACGCCGAATACCTGGGCAGCACGCGTGAAGCGATCGGCTGGGAAAAGGCGCACATCTTTCGCACTGGCCGTCCAGCGATCTGCACCGATCCGGTTCCGCCTCAGAGTCTTGTCGACTACGCGCGCGAGATTGGCGCTGACCTGCGCCTCTTCGGGCGCGACTTCAACTACGCTGGCGACCGCCAGCAATGGTCCTTCGGCGGGCGCGACGTGCGACGCAGCAGCTTGGCCTATCCTGCGCTGCGTGGCGCAAACCAGCTGCTCAATGCCAGCGGTGCGCTGGCGGCGCTCGAGGCCTTGCGTTCCCGTCTGCCGGTGAGCCAGCAGGCGGTGCGCCAGGGCCTGGCGGCTGTCGAATTGCCGGGCCGTTTTCAGGTGCTCCCCGGACGGCCTGCGGTGGTGCTGGATGTGGCTCACAACCCCCATGCGGCTGCCCATCTGGCGAGCAATCTGGACAACATGGGGTTCTTTCCGGAGACCTGGGCGGTTTTTGGTGCGATGCGCGACAAGGATCTTGTCGGCATCGTCGGGCATCTTCGCGATAAGATCGATCATTGGCTGCCAGTGGCGCTGCCAGGCCCGCGCGCGGCAAGTACCGAAGAGCTGATTGAAGCGTTGGCCAAGGCGGGTGCGGCACCCGGTCCACAGCGAAGCGTTCAGCCGTTTGCGAGTCCACGTGAGGCACTCGCGTTCGCTCTTTCGAAGGCGCAGGAGGGTGATAGAATCGTGGTCTTCGGTTCGTTCCTCACTGTCGCCGACATTCTCGTCTGGCGGCGTACTTCCAGCGGCATCCGCTAAGTCATCAGATCAGCCATGGCCACGCGAACGCCGTCGGGTTCCCCAAGCAGTACGCTCGATCCAG
>JAYVOV010000530.1:0-4144 GCA_043757735.1 Burkholderiaceae bacterium | reverse complement strand
TCCCGATCATCATTTTGATCGCGCTCTTCGTGCATTGACCGCACGCCCGCTCATCCAAACCATCCCAGGACGCTCTATGACCCCCACTGTAGCCAAGGACGCCATTGTGCCGCTCATGGCCGACCAGGCGGCTGCGCGCCGCCTGGTCGGCGAATTCGAGAAGCGCCATTCGGTCGCCGACACGAAAGCATTCATCGCCGATATCTGCACCGCGCTCAGCCTGCACGCACAGATCGAGGAAGAGATTTTTTACCCTGCCGTCAAAGCGGCCTTGAACGACAAGCAGTTGCTTCAGAAGACTTGAGACCACAGGAGATGACAATGATCGACAGCAAGAATTCCTCCCCCACGCCCGCGCCGATTTGGCAGGGTGCCAATTATCCTGTGCCTGCGCCAGGCACAACCGTGTTCTCGCCGCCCGACACACCGGCCTCAGCCGCAGACGAGTTGCTCAAGCGCACCGTCCTGGGGGCTCACACCACCATCGATCGTCTTGCCGAGAAAGCTGCACCCACCGTGCGGCAAGTGGGCGAAAGCGTCGCCAGCGCGGAAGACGCACTGCATGCAAAGACCGTCCAACTGCGCGAAACGCGAGATCAGTTGTCTGAGAGCCTGCGCACCGTTGTGCGCAACAACCCCCTGGCATCTCTCGCCGGCGCGTTTGCAGTCGGCGCCCTGATCGCACGCCTCACCCGCTGAAGATCCCCGACCTGGCAGCGCATGTACCCCGAGCCCGACGGCGAGATGAAACTGATCCGACCGGAATCGGCCACAGACGCCCCGTGACCAAGGCCCGAACGCCGGCGCTGCAGCGGTCGTTCGACACGGGCGACACAGATGACGTCGTTCTCTACCTGTTCGATCTGCCGTATTTCGATGGCCACGATTTGCGTGACCTGCCCCTCGAACAGCGACGGGCGGTACTTGAGAAACTGCTGCTGACTGCACCGTCGGATCGTGTGCGATTCAGCGAGACGTTCGACGCTGTGCCGGACGGCGTCGTCGGCACCCTGATGATGAAGCACCTCAAGGGTCTGCATGTCGTGGTGCCCGTGCGCAGGGTGCACGACTGGGACACGGTCAAGGGGTTTTCGCAGGCCATCGTGCAGCACATGGCCCAGACGATTACGCAACGCTTCGTGGCCAGAAGCGGCCGAAAGAACCGGGTCGGCAAGATCTTCTCGACTACCTGCGCAGCGGCGATCACTGGACGGTGAAGACCGTGCACGAGCGGCTGGACAGTGGCAACGAACCCTGGAACGGCTACGCCAAGGCGGCCCGCAGTCTGACAGCTGCGATGGCGACCCTGGGGTACACTTTGACTGGGTCTGAAAGGTGCCCGTGGCACAGTACCCGGCGTCTCAGGAGATTGGCATCGACTTCGACTGGCTCGACAAGCGCTCGATGGACCCGGTGGGCTACAAGCGCGTGAACAAGCGCACCGGCAAGGAGGCCAGTGAGATTCGAGCCCTGGATGAACTCAAACTTCCGGCGGCTGGCAAGACTGCCGCCGGGCTGAAGATGGCCAAGCAGCTCATCAGCGACATGACGGGGCCATGGGACGCACCGGCCTACACAGACAGGTTCAGCGCGGCCGTCCAAGCACTGGTGAGCCAAAAAGTTGCAGCCGGTCAGACCGCGGCCGTCACGCCGTTGGAAGTGCTGCCATCGAAGGCGGGAACTGGCAACGTCGTGGACCTGACCGAACTGCTGTCCGCCAGTCTTGCAAAGCGCAAGCCCGTGAGCGCGGCCGGGCGCGGCAACGGGCGTGGCCCGGTCGCAGCCCGAAAGCCTGCCGCAACGAGCCCGCGTGCGTCAGACACTAAAGCAGGATGAAACCAAGATGTTGAGCTACCTCGCTGCGTATGGTGCCACTGCAGTGGTGATGCTGGCCCTGGATCTTCTCTGGCTCGGCGTCGTCGCGAAATCCTTCTACCGTGATGGCATCGGACATCTGATGGCCGACTCGCCCAATCTGGTGGCGGGCGGCGTCTTCTACCTGCTGTATCCGATCGGCGTCTTGCTCTTTGCCGTGGCGCCCGCCGCCTGGTCCGGCGGCCTTGCTGCGGCGACAGAGGTGCCCTGGCCGCGCGCAGCGCTGGCCGGCGCGCTCTTCGGCTTCTTTGCCTATGCCACCTACGACCTCAGCAACCTCGCCACCCTGCGCGGCTGGCCGTTGCGCCTGACCCTGGTCGACATCGCCTGGGGCACGACGCTCACCGCCGCCGCCGCCGCGGCGGGCCGCTGGACGCTCGGGCGCATGGCTTGAATGCACCGCTGCAAGGACAACGCGGATCACGAGCCGGCATCGTTGCCTGTCGAGCCGGACGAAGGGCCGGTGCCTGCCGGCGATCCGGAGGATCCGGATGTACGACCACGGCTGAACCCAGTGTGCGAGATCGTACAGACCTTCCTGGGTCTCGATCCTAGTGTCGAGCCATTCGCGAAGCCACTGAAGACAACCGCTGCACCGAAGACCCCCACCGCCGCAACGAAGGCCCACATGGCTGCACCGATGGCTCCCAGCGTTGCCAAGGACGCCATCGCGCTGCTCAAGTCCGACCATGAGGCTGTCAGTCACCTGTTCGCCGAGTTCGAAAAAACCCGTTCGATCGCCAACAAAAAAGCGCTCGTCGCCGATAGCTGCAGCGCGCTCAGCGTGCACGCGCACGCACATAACCGACGCATCTGAGAAGGAATGACATGAGCAATCCCTGGCTGAAGAAAAACCCGTTCATGAGCATTTGGCTCAGCAGTGCGAACAAGGTGATGGGTAGCGCGCGCGGGCACGCCAGTGCCGCGGTGAAGCGCGAAGCCAACAAAGCGGGTGCGGCAGCGACCGCAACCGCCGCGCAGCAGGTCACCGAGTTCTGCACCAAAGCGCTCAGCAAGCCTCCAGTGGCCGCGCGCAAGCGCCGCACGCACTCGACTGCCGGGTCGTCGGGCATGGATTGATCAAGGCGCACGCCCATGTCGGGTACTGACGGCAGCACCATGCCGGCCGAGCGCAGCGCAAGGATGGACCGCGGCTGAAGGATCACTTGGCCTCTTCTTCACCAAGGCAGGGTCCCACCAGGCCGTTTTAGGGTGAAGTTGGCCGCTCCTGACGGAGCATCAGCCTCAATCCGATTGTCTTGTCGCCGGTGCTAGCAGTTGCTCCGGCCACAAGGCGCCCGACTCGGGCATGACGTAAACCAGACCCCGACTGCATCCCAGCACAGGCGCGACAACGGCGTGGTGGAAGTCCTCCGGAACCACGGCACACGCCGCCGATACACGCCGCCGATACACGCCGCAGCCGAGCGTCACTGGACGCGATGCGCGCGGCGCGCTTCTGTCTGGATGCACCGGCCAGGCTGCCACGGGCGGTGTACAGCATGATCGTTGCCAGCGGCCTTGCAACGCGACACCCCTGCGCGCCTCAGAGTTGCGAGCCGAGCAGCGACGCTAAGCGCTCCACCACCTTCTCGTGCCAGGGACGCTCGCGCCACTCGGCCAGGCTGACCGTGCGCGAGTGCCGCAGGTCGTCGTCGAAGATGCGCGTCTGCTGTGCTGCGAACTCGGCATCCACGATATTCAACGTGGCCTCGTCGTTGAGTCGAAAAGAGCGATTGTCGACGTTGGTCGAACCCACCGAGACCAGCAGGCCATCGACGATCATCACCTTGCAGTGGTACATCGTCGGCTGGTATTTGGCGATCTGCGCGCCCGCGGCCAGCAATGAGCCCCAGCACACTGCAAAACCGCTTCGGGCGTACCGCTGGGCGCCAGCAGCTGCAGACCGCCCTCCAGCGCGCCCAGTCGGCCGACGATGCCCTGCTCGACCAGCGTCGGCACGTCGGGGAGCTTCGGGCTGCTGTAGCTGCCGGTCACGCCGATCGGGCGCACGCCGCGCCTCGCCCCGGTAATGGACGGACTGGATTTTGGTGCCTTCCATCACATCACCTCTGGCAAAGGTATGGGAGTCACGCCCGTGCATCAATCCAGTTGCAGACCCAATCGGTCGATCACCGCATTCCACTTCTGCGTCTCGTGTTTCACGCGCGTCGCTGCTTCGGCGGGAGTGTTGGGAACAAACTCGAGATCGCTGGCCAGCATCCGCTCGCGCACTTCGGGCCGCTTAAGGATGTTAGCGATCGTTTCG
>JAYVOV010000529.1:0-15706 GCA_043757735.1 Burkholderiaceae bacterium | reverse complement strand
TGCCGACCCTCAGCCGCGACGAAGCCGCCGATCGCATCCGGCTGGCGGGCGGTTCGGTGGCGGGTTCCGTCTCACGCCGGACAAACTATGTGGTTGCTGGCGAAGCCGTCGGCAGCAAGCTGCAGAAAGCGACAGAACTGGGCATCGCTGTCATCGACGAAGCCGGTCTGCTCGCGCTCATCAACGATGTAAACAGGGCCCACGGGGCCGGATCGACGCCATGAAATTCGCAATCATCGGAGGCAGCGGCCTCGCTCAGCTGGCTGGTCTGGAGCACTCGCGCCGTCAAGTGGTGCGCACACCCTACGGCGACCCATCCGGTCCGCTCACGCATGGCGAGCTCGATGGCATCGAGCTGGTTTTCCTGGCTCGCCACGGTTATGGCCACACGCTCGCGCCGCACCAGATCAACTATCGCGCCAACATCTGGGCATTGCATGCGGCCGGCGTCGACGGCATCGTCTCGGTGGCTACGGTTGGCGGCATCCGCCACGAGTACGGTCCGGGCGCGCTGGTTCTGCCGGATCAGCTCATCGACTACACCTGGGGCCGGCGCAGTACTTTTTTTGACGGGCCGGACCAGCCGGTCACACACATCGACTTCACCGTTCCGTATGACGATCTGGTGCGAGCCCGGTTGGCGCAGGCTGCAGATCAGCTTGGCGAATCGCTGGCTCTGGTCGGTACCTATGGGTGCACCCAGGGGCCGCGCCTGGAGAGCGCCGCCGAAATCCGCCGCATGGAGCGCGATGGCTGCGATCTCGTCGGCATGACCGGCATGCCGGAGGCGGCGCTGGCTCGCGAACTCGAAGTGCCCTACGCCACCTTGGCCGTGGTCGCCAATCACGCGGCCGGCAAGGGCGACAGCATGCAGTGCATCTCGATGGAGGCGATCAGTGCAACGCTCGATCTGGCCATGGGCCGTGTGCACCGGATTCTGCGTCAATTCGTTCGGCTGGCCGCCGGCGAGAAATAGGGCGGCAAGGCGCCTCAGGACTGCAGCACTGCCAGCAGATCTGTTTCCAGGGCGATCTGCTCGCGCGCCTGCGCCAGCGACGGGCCGTCGACCAGAAACATGTCCTCGACGCGTTCGCCCAGGGTGCTCACCCGCGCCGTGTACAAATTGATCCGGTGTTCGGAAAGTACCTTGGCCACGCTGTACAGCAGACCGGTCCGATCGTTGGCAGTGATCGCGACCAGATAGTGCTGTCCGCGTTCATCGGGACGCAGATCGACAGTCGGCTGGATCGGGAAATACCGCGAGCGCCGGGAGATTCTGCCGCGCACCGGTGGCGCCAGCGGCGCGCGTTTCCTGAGCCGTTCGGCAAGTTCGACTTCGATCAGCGGCAAGATATCGCGGTACTGGCTGGTGGAGGCCGGATCGACCACCAGGAAACTGTCCAGCGCATAGCCGTGGCGGGTGGTGTGAATGCGGGCGTCCAGCACCGACAGGTTCTTGCTGTCGAAGAAGCCGCAGATACGTGCGAACAGTTCAGGCTGATCAGGCATATAGACCACGACCTGGAACCCTTCGCCGATGGGCGCGAGGCGCGTGCGCACGACCGGCTCGGTGGCGTCGACCTGAGCGTGCAGCACCCGCGTATGCCAGGCGATGTCGGCAGCATCGCTGCGCAGAAAATAAGCGATGTCGAGTTGCGACCAGAAGCGCGCGTAGCGCGCTTCTGACAACGCATACAGATTGAGAATACGGTGAGCTTCGGCGCGCAGCGCGTCGAGCATCGGGCCGGGTTGCGGCGCTTCTCCAGCCAGCGCGCGCTTGGTCGCCTGAAAGAGATCTTGCAGCAGCTTGCCCTTCCAGGCGTTCCAGACTTTCGGGCTGGTGCCACGGATGTCGGCCACCGTGAGCAGGTACAGCGCGGTCAGGCGCTGCGGGGTTCCCACGAGCTGCGCGAAGCGCATGATGATTTCGGGGTCGGAAAGATCCTGTTTCTGCGCGACTGAAGACATGGTCAGGTGATGTTCGACCAGGAAGACGACGAGAGCCGTGTCGTCCCCCGAGAGGCCATGCGCGCGGCAGAAGGCCGCGGCATCGATCATGCCGAGCTGGGAATGATCGCCGCCGCGTCCTTTCGCGATGTCGTGGAAGAGCGCCGCGATGTACAGCCGCCAAGGCTCTTCGAAGCTGGCCATCAGCTGACTGCAGAACGGGTATTCGTGGGCGTGCTCGTCCAGGGCGAAGCGGCGTAGATTGCGCACCACCATCAAGATGTGCTGGTCGACCGTATAAACATGGAATAGGTCATGCTGCATGCAGCCCACAATGCGCCTGAAGGCTGGCAGGTAGCGTCCGAGGACGGACCATTGGTTCATGCGCCGCAGCACGCGGGTGATCCCGCGGGGCTGCTGCAGCAGGCTCAGGAACAGCGCGCGATTGGCGGGATCGCGTCGAAAGCCCGCGTCGATGCGGGTACGCGCATGCCAGATCGCGCGCAGGGTGCGGGCGGTGATGCCGGTGATCTCGGTGTGCTGGGCCAGTGTCAGGAAGGCCCGCAGAATGGCCGCCGGCTCGCGCTCGAACAGGTCGGTTTCGACGGCATCGAGCAGCCCACGCTGGTTCTGGAACTCGTGATCTATCGGCTCGGGCTGCGCCCCCGGTTGGGGAAACAGCTCGATCTCGAGATTCTGCAGGAGAATGGTGCTCATCTGAGTGACCGTCTTGGCCGCCCAGAAATAGCGCTGCATCAGTGCTTCCGAGGCCTGCCGAGCATCTTTGCCGGCCAGACCGAGGGCGGCCGATACCTGCGCCTGAAGATCGAAGACCAGACGGTCTTCGCGGCGCCCAGCCACGATGTGCAAGGTGGCGCGGATCGCCTGCAGGGTGCGCTCGTTGTGCGCCAGCGCGCGCGCCTCGGCGGCGGTGGCCAGGCCGCCGCTGGCCAGGTCGCGCCAGCGATGGCCGAAGCCGGCTGCCCGCGCCGTCCAAAGGACAACGTGCAGATCGCGCAGCCCGCCAGGGCTTTCTTTCGTATTGGGTTCGAGGCTGTACGGCGTGTCCTCGAATTTGACGTGCCGCTGGCGCATCTCGAACAATTTTGCCCTGAAAAACATGGCTGGATCGCGTTGCGCGGCCAGGCGTTCGGGCAGTTGCTCGAACCGGGCTCGATCGCCGGCCAGCCAGCGCGCCTCGAGTACGCTGGTCTGCACCGTGATGTCGGCAGCAGCCTCGCACACGCATTCGTGCAGCGTGCGCACGCTGTGGCCTATGGCCAGGCCGACATCCCAGCACCCGCCGACGAATGCTTCGATCGCCGAGCCCAGCGCTCTGTCGCAGCCAGCGTCGGGCGTCAGAATGAGCAGATCGACATCGGAGTGCGGGTAGAGCTCGCCGCGCCCATATCCGCCAACGGCGACCAGCGCGCTGGCGCCGGACACGCCCGCCGCGCGCCAGAGCGCCCGGGCGCAGGCATCGGTGGCTGCGGTGAGGCGTGCAAGCAGGCGGGCCGGGCGCCGCTGCGTCTGAAATTGTGAGATCGCGGCTTCGCGGCGGCTTCGAAAGGCCATTCGGATTTCGGCCAGCCGCGCCGGTTCGATCATCACCGGCGCGGCCATGAGGGCCGGCGCGCCAACTTCGTCGCGGGGCGGCTCGCGAAGCGGCGGATCGGCACTGCGCGGCAGGCCGTCGGGAGCGGACATCGGCTGCCCCGGGGTCAGGCGCTGCGGGCCACGGGCTGGCGCCGGGCCGGCATATGCGCTGACACGGTCAGCACTTCGAACCCGGTATCTGTGACGAGCACGGTGTGTTCCCATTGGGCCGACAGGCTGTGATCCTTGGTGACGATGGTCCAGCCGTCGGCCAGTTCGCGGATCTCGCGACGGCCTGCATTCACCATGGGTTCGACAGTAAAGATCATGCCCGCCTCGATCCGATCGCCGGTGCCGGGTCGGCCATAATGCAGGATCTGCGGTTCTTCGTGGAAACGCCGTCCGATGCCATGGCCGCAGAACTCTCGAACGATCGAAAAACCCGCAGCCTCGGCGTGCCGCTGGATGGCAAAACCGATATCACCGATAGTCGCGCCCGGGCGCACCTGCTCGATGCCGATCCACATGCATTCGTGCGTGATCTCGCACAGGCGACGCGCGACAATCGACGGTTCTCCAGCCATGAACATCCGGCTGGTGTCGCCATGAAATCCGTCCTTGATGACAGTGATGTCGAGATTGACGATATCGCCGCCCTTGAGAATCTTGTCGCCCGGTATGCCGTGGCACACCTGATGATTGACCGAGGTGCAGATCGACTTGGGGTAGGGTTTGTAGCCTGGCGGCGCGTAGTTGAGGGGGGCTGGAATGGTGCCCTGGACCTCGACCATGTACTCGTGACAGAGTCGATCGAGTTCGCCCGTGCTGATGCCGGGCTTGACGAACGGGGTGATGTAGTCGAGCACCTCGGCGGCCAGCCGGCCTGCCACGCGCATCGACGCGATCTCTTCGGGTGTTTTCAGGGTGATTGCCATGCTATTATTATAGGTTAGCTCGGGGCTGAACGCCGGAAATGCAGTTTGCTGGTAACTCCCTTGGCTTTCAGTTTCATTTCTTAAACGCGCAGCACAAATAAACGCGCAGCACAAATCGCGCGCAACAAATCGCGCGCAACCCCGAACAGGGTCCTTGCAATCACGGAGCGGGCGGCTGGTGCCGAACGGTACAGGGTTGGGGGCAGGGTCAGGCGGTGCACAGGCAGCGAACAAGCGCCTGCTGCACCTCGCATGATCTCGAGGTTGCGTCAGTCAAAACCCTGGCAGGAGTCAATCAATGTCCGTCACAATGCGTGAAATGCTCGAAGCAGGTGTCCACTTTGGCCACCAGACCCGCTTCTGGAACCCCAAGATGGCCCCGTACATTTTCGGCCATCGCAACAAGATTCACATCGTCAACCTTGAAAAGACCCTGGTCATGTACCAGGACGCAATGAAGTACCTGCGCCAGCTCTCGGCCAATCGCGGCAACATTCTTTTCGTCAGCACCAAGCGTCAGGCCCGCGAAATCATGGCTGAAGAAGCAGCGCGCGCAAGCATGCCTTTTGTCGACCAGCGCTGGCTGGGCGGCATGTTGACCAACTTCAAGACCGTCAAGGGCTCGATCAAGCGTCTCAAGGACATGGAGGTCATCATGGCCGATGGCGGCCTCGAGCGCATGTCCAAGAAGGAAGGTCTGACTTTCCAGCGCGAGCTCGCCAAACTGAATCAGAGCCTGGGCGGCATCAAGGACATGGTCGGTCTTCCTGATGCGCTGTTCGTGATCGACGTCGGCTACCACCAGATCGCCATCACCGAGGCCAACAAACTCGGCATTCCGGTGATCGCGGTGGTCGACACCAATCACTCGCCGGCCGGCATCGACTACATCATTCCCGGCAACGACGACTCCGGCAAAGCGATCCGCCTGTACGCCAAGGGCGCGGCCGATGCTGTGCTCGAGGGGCGCAGCGCCTCCATGCAGGAAATCGTCAAGACGGGCGGCAGCAGCAGCGAAGAATTCGTCGAAGTGGCGGCCGGCCAGGCATAAGCCGCGCCGGACAGCCGGCTTGCGTGAATCGGCCCCCCGAGGGGCGCGCGCGAATCGGCGCCACGGGGCTGTCAGAGACAGCCCCGTTTCACATTCGGGCAGTGGGCGGTTCCGCCGCCGCTGCAGGGCACGGGCCATGGCCCGCGAGAATCACGGTTTGCATCAATGCGAGCCGACCAGATATCGGAGTTGAAAATGGCGGAAATCACCGCAGGCATGGTCAAGGTGCTACGCGAAAAAACCGACGCACCCATGATGGAGTGCAAGAGGGCCCTGACGGAAGCCGGCGGCGACCTCGGCAAGGCAGAAGAACTTCTGCGCGTAAAACTGGGCAGCAAGGCCTCCAAGGCCGCCTCGCGGGTGACCGCCGAGGGTGTGGTTGCGGTCTATATCGCGCCCGATTCCAAGCTGGGCGCGATCGTCGAACTGAACTGCGAAACCGACTTCGTTGCCAAGAATGACGACTTCCTGGCACTGGCCGCCGGCCTGGCGCGCCTCGTCGCGGACCAGAACCCCGCCGATGTCGCCGCCTTGTACGCCGCAAGCTACAGCGGCCAGACCGTCGACGCGGTGCGCACTGTCCTAATTGGCAAGATCGGCGAAAACCTCAGCATCCGCCGTTTTCAGCGCCTGACCACTCAGGGCCGCCTGGCCAGCTACATCCACGGCGGCGCCAAGATCGGCGTGCTGCTGGATCTGGTCGGTGGCGACGAAGCGCTGGCGCGCGATCTGTCCATGCACATTGCGGCCAGCAAGCCCAAGGCGATCTCCCGCGAAGGCGTTGCGCTCGCTGATATCGAACGCGAGCGCACGATTGCCCAGATGAAGGCCGCCGAAGAACAGCAGAAGGCTGCCGACGAAGGCCGCCCGCCCAAGTCGCCCGAGATCGTCACCAAGATAATTGAGGGCTCGGTGCAGAAGTTCCTGAAGGAAGTCACGCTGCTGGGCCAGCCGTTCGTGAAGGACGACAAGCTCACCATCGAGGCCTTGCTCAAGCAGCGCCAGGCCAGCGTCGGCGCGTTCAATTTGTACATCGTCGGTGAAGGCATCGAGAAGAAGACCAACGACTTCGCTGCCGAAGTGGCCGCTCAGGCGGCAGCAGCGGCTGCGGCGGGCCGTTGACTTCCGCGATAATTCCGCATGTCGTCAATTTCGTCGTCCGCGCGCCAGCCGCTGACGGACAACCAGGGGGCATTGGGTGAGCACAGGGCCGATCGTCAGTTCAGCTGAGCAACGCAGTCAGGCGCGACCCGCTGTTTATCGCCGTGTCCTTTTGAAGCTTTCGGGCGAAGCGCTGATGGGCGACGATTCCTACGGAATCAATCGCATCACCATCGATCGCATGGTCCGCGAAATTGCCAGCGTCTGCGCGCTCGGGGTTGAACTCGCTATCGTGATCGGCGGGGGCAATATATTTCGAGGCGTGGCGCCAGGCGCTTCGGGCATGGATCGGGCAACCGCCGATTACATGGGTATGCTGGCTACCGTCATGAATTCCCTCGCACTGCAAGACGCGCTGCGCCAGGTGGGGGTGGTGGCGCGAGTCCAATCTGCGCTCAAGATCGAGCAGGTTGTCGAGCCGTACATCCGGCCCAAGGCGCTGCGTTATCTCGAAGAAGGCAAGGTCGTCATCTTCGCTGCGGGCACCGGCAACCCGTTCTTCACCACCGATACCGCTGCCGCGCTGCGCGGCGCCGAGATGGGTGCCGAAATCGTACTCAAGGCGACCAAGGTCGATGGCGTTTACAACGCCGATCCGGCGCTTGATCCAACCGCTGTCCGTTATCACAGAATCAGCTTCGATGAAGCGATCGGGCGCAATCTCAAAGTCATGGACGCCACCGCGTTTGCGCTCTGCCGTGATCAGCGGTTGCCGATCAAGGTGTTCTCGATCCTCAAAGAGGGCGCACTAAAGCGTGCAGTCCAGGGCGATGAAGAGGGCACCCTGGTTTATGCCTGATCCGATCGCGCGTCTTTCCCGTAGGGAGTTTCGATGAGCATTGCCGACGTCAAGTCAACCGCCGATCAGAAAATGCTGAAGGCGATCGATGCGCTCAAGACCAGCTTGTCGCGTATCCGCACCGGGCGTGCCCATGTCGGCATTCTTGATCATATTCACGTCGATTATTACGGCAGCTCCGTGCCGATCGGTCAGGTTGCCAACATCACCCTGATCGACGCCAGAACCATCGGCGTGGCCGTCTGGGAGAAAAAGCTGGCTACGGTGGTCGAGAAAGCCATTCGCGATTGCGGGCTCGGTCTGAACCCGATGTCGATGGGTGAACTGATCCGCATCCCGATGCCGCCGCTGTCAGAAGAGCGGCGCCGTGAACTCGCCAAGGTCGCCAAAGGCGAGGGCGAGCACGCGCGGGTGGGGGTGCGCAATCTGCGCCGTGAAGCTAACGAACTGCTCAAGAAACTGCTCAAGGACAAAGCAGTCTCCGAGGACGAGGAAAGGCGCGCCCAGGACGACATTCAAAAGCTGACTGACCGCTACATCGTCGAAATCGATAAACTGCTCAACGCCAAAGAGCAGGAAATCTTGACGATCTGACGCTCGAACCCCGCCATTCCCCCTGACTTCACCCTCTGATGGCTCTGTTTTCCAGTTCGACCTCGGCACTGCCTGAAGTGCGGGCAGTGCCACGCCACGTCGCCATCATCATGGATGGCAATGGCCGCTGGGCCACCGCGCGGCTGCTGCCTCGCGTGGCAGGTCATGCGCGTGGGGTCGAGGCGGTGCGAAACGTCGTCGAGGCAGCAGCGCGCCGTGGGGTGGAGTACCTGACCCTGTTTGCGTTCAGCTCCGAGAACTGGCGTCGCCCGGCCGACGAAGTCTCGGTTCTCATGCGTCTGTTCATGACTGCGTTGCAGCGCGAACTGGTCGAACTCACCGACAACGGGATTCGTCTGAATGTGGTCGGCGATCTCCAGGCCTTCGAGCCACGCCTGCGTGAACTGATTGCCAGTGCCACTGCGCGTCCGGTGCCCGATGCCCGCCTGACGCTCACGGTCGCCGCCAACTACGGCGGGCGCTGGGATATCCTGCAAGCCATGCGCCGCCTGATTGCCGAACGCCCAGACGTGATCGACGATCCCAGCAGTCTCGATGAGGCGTGTCTCGAGCCTTATCTCGCCATGGCTGGCGCGCCCGAGCCAGACCTGTTCATCAGAACCGGCGGCGAGCAGCGGATCAGCAACTTCCTGCTCTGGCAGCTGGCGTATACCGAGCTCTATTTTACCGACACGTTCTGGCCAGATTTTGATGCCGCCGCTCTCGATGCCGCGTTCGCCTCGTATCGCAATCGCGAGCGGCGTTTCGGGCGCACCAGCGCTCAAGTCGCGGCGTCCGCCTGAGCATGTGCTGCCGCCCCCTGGTGAGGGCAGGATCGAACCGCGCCACCCGCGCCGCCCACGCTGCCCGCGCCCGCCGTGCGGCTCGTCTGACCGCATTGCGCTGATCGCCCATGCTGCTGCCGCGTGTCATCACCGCTCTGGTTCTGCTGGCAGTCCTCCTGCCGGCTATCTTCATCGCCCCGGCCTGGGTCTGGGGTTTGGTCAGTCTGGCATTCCTCGCGATGGCCGCCCACGAGTGGGCGTGCCTCTTGCCGAATGCGCCGGCCAAACAGCCACCAGGCGCGGCGGCGGCGGCCCCGCTCCCCCGGTTCCACGGCTGGACGCTGGCAGCGATCCTTGTACTGGCCGGGCTGATCATTCTGGGCTGGCGCCAGCAGCACGCCTGGCCACCCGGGGTGCTCATCTTCGCCATGGGCGCACTCGCTGCCTTCTGGATCGTCGCCGGATCCCTGAGATTGCGTGCCCACGAATCGCGGGGCGGCGGGCAGTGGCTGGTCGGCCTGGTCCTGCTGGGCTGCTGGCTCGCGCTCTACGAACTCCGGCTGCTTGGCACTTACCCGCTCATCTCGAGCATGGCTGTCGTCTGGGTGGCTGACATCGCGGCGTATTTTGTCGGTCGGGCGATCGGGCGCCGCAAGCTGGCGCCCGCAATCAGTCCCGGCAAGAGCTGGGAAGGCGCCATTGGCGGCGCGCTGGCGGTGATGCTCGTGGGCTTCCTGGTGGCATGGCTCGGGCAGGCGCTGTGGTCGGCTGCCGGGGCGACTTTGCCGGCGCGGCTGGTATCTGCGCAAGGACACTGGGTTGCCGGAATCGTCCTGATCGGGCTGGCTGCCTTGTCGATCGTCGGCGACCTTCATGAGTCGCTGCTCAAGCGCCAGGCCGGGGTGAAGGACAGCGGCTGGATTCTGCCGGGGCACGGCGGGGTTCTGGATCGGATCGATGCGCTCATCCCGACCATGCCGGTGGCCCTGCTGATCTACGAGATTTTGCAACGGGCGGGGCGCTGATGCCGGTTCAACAGATTACCGTTCTCGGTGCCACGGGTTCGGTTGGCGCGAGTACGCTGGACGTGGTGGCACGCCATCCTGATCGCTATCAGGTATTTGCCCTGACCGCGCACCAGCAGATCGACGAACTCGCTCAGTTGTGCCGGCGTTTCGCGCCCCGCCATGCGGTGGTCGCGGACGCGATCGGCGCGGCCCGTCTGCGCGAACTGCTCGGCAAGCTCCCGATTGCGGTCAGTCACGGCCCGCAGGCACTGGCCGATGTTGCCAGCGCCGATGAAGTCGATGCGGTCATGGCCGCCATCGTCGGCGCCGCCGGTCTGGCCCCCACACTGGCGGCTGCGCGGCGCGGCAAACGCATTCTGCTGGCCAACAAGGAGTCGCTGGTGATGGCCGGCGACCTTTTCATGGCGGCCTGCCACGAAGCCGGCGCAGTGATCCTGCCCATCGACAGCGAACACAATGCAGTTTTCCAGTGCCTGCCGGCGCCGGCCCAGACTCGCCAGGCGGCACTTGGGGCCAGTGGTATCCGTCGTATTCTGCTGACTGCATCTGGCGGACCGTTTCGACGCTACAGCGTGGCACAGATGCGCAGCGTGTCTCCCGATGACGCCTGCGCGCACCCGAACTGGCGCATGGGCCGCAAGATTTCTGTCGATTCCGCAACCATGATGAACAAGGGCCTGGAACTCATCGAAGCTCATTATCTGTTTGGTCTGCCCGCGCCGCGGCTCGAGGTGGTGATCCACCCGCAGAGCGTCATCCATTCACTGGTCGAATACATCGATGGTTCAATGCTCGCGCAGTTGGGCAACCCAGACATGCGCACCCCGATTGCCCATGCGCTTGCGTATCCGGAGCGCATCGAAAGCGGTGTCGAACCGCTCGACCTCATGCGGATAGCCAAGCTCGATTTCGAGGCGCCTGACGATGTGCGTTTCCCGTGTCTGCGGCTGGCCCGCGAAGCCCTGGTGAATGGCGAGGGCGCAGCCTGCGTGCTCAATGCAGCCAACGAGATCGCGGTGTCGGCATTTCTCGAAAGACGGATCGCGTTCACCCAGATCGGTGAAATTGTCGACCATGCAATGCAAAAAATGGGCAGTGCGCCGCGATGCGAGTCCATCGAGGCGGCCATTGACCTAGACGAGCGGGCCAGGGCCTTGGCCCGGCAAGGCGTGCTTTCACGCGCAGCCTGAGGCCTTTGGCCCATCAACAGTACACTTCGGCTTCATTCCAAGAAACACCGCATGATCCAAACTCTGGTTTCATTTCTCGCCGCGCTCACACTGCTGGTCTTCGTCCACGAACTCGGCCACTACCTGGTCGCCCGCTGGTGCGGCGTCAAGGTGCTGCGTTTCTCCATCGGATTCGGCAAGCCTCTGCTGACCTGGACGGTCGGGGCCGATCGCACCGAGTGGTCGATTGCGGCGATCCCGCTGGGCGGCTACGTCAAGATGCTCGACGAGCGCGAGCAGGGTGCGCAGGCGATCCCGCCAGCCGATCTGCCGCGCGCCTTCTCAAGGCAATCGCTGGCCAAACGCTCGGCGATCGTCGTTGCCGGACCGGTCGCCAATTTTCTGCTCGCCATCGCACTGTATTTCGCGCTGAACATCATCGGCGTCGACGAGCCGGTCGCAGTGCTCGGCACCGCACCGGCCAAAACTGCTGCGGCGAGCGCGGGCTTCGCAGCCGGCGACAAGATCGTCAGTATCGACGGCAACGACATCCGGTCCTGGAATGAAGTGCGCCTGCGCATGATCGACGGGCTGATCGAACGCCGTCCCATCGCGATCGGCGTCGAGCGTGGCGGTTCCCGCCTGGCGTTGTCGCTGCCAACCGATCAATTGCCCGAGGGCGAGCTCGAGCGCGATTTTCTGCGCACACTTGGGCTGGAACTGGCCAGCGGACGAGTCCTGATCGCCAGCGTGCTGCCCGACTCCGCGGCCGCGCGCGCCGGGCTGAAAGGCGGCGACGAAGTGATCTCCGCCGATGGCCGGCCGGTTACCCGCGCGCTCGAACTGATCGATCAGATCCGCGCCAAGCCGGGGCAAATCCTGATTCTCGACCTTCAGCGCGGCGCGGATGCACTCCATCTGGAAGTGACACCGGACAGCACAGCTTCCGATCGCCGCGACGAGGCCGGACGCATGGTCGGGCGTATCGGCGCTGGCATCTCGAGCCGGATCGCGATGATCGAGGTCCGCTACGGGCCGATCGAATCCCTTGGCCGGGCCGTCAACCAGACCTGGGACATGTCGATCTTTTCGTTGCGCATGCTGGGCAAGATGGTGGTGGGCGAGCTGAGCTGGCGCAACCTGAGCGGTCCGGTGGCGATTGCCGACTACGCCGGTCAGAGTGCGCGCGTGGGGTGGTATGCGTACGTGGCTTTTCTGGCGCTGATATCGATCAGCCTGGGCGTGCTCAACCTGCTGCCCATCCCGGTGCTCGACGGGGGGCATTTGGTATATTACGGCCTCGAAGCGATTCGCGGGCGCCCGCTGTCAGAGCGCTTCGTCGAACTCACACAAAAAGCAGGGCTGGCCATCATCGGTGCAATGATGGTGGTTGCTTTGTTCAATGACCTGTCCCGCCTGATCGGATCGTAATGCGAATTCCGCGCAACTGGCGCGGCGAACGTTCGTCCCTTGTATCCAAGGGAGCGGCCGGCTTCGCAGCCCTGCTGATGGCCCAAGCGGCCTTCGCTTTCCAACCCTTCGTCGTTCGCGACATTCGTATTGAAGGCATTCAGCGTACCGAGCCCGGAACGGTGTTCGGCTATCTGCCAGTCAAGGTTGGCGAGACCTTCACTGATGACAAGGCTGCTGCGGCAACGCGGGCGCTGTTCGCCACCGGATTTTTCAAAGACGTCCGCCTTGAGGTCGAAGGCGATGTGCTCGTGGTGGTGCTCGAAGAGCGACCCGCTGTGGCCACCATCGATATCACCGGCGCCAAAGAATTCGATCAGGAAACCGTGAAGCGGGCCTTGCGCGATATTGGCCTGGCCGAGGGCAGAGTCTTCGATCGCAGCCTGCTCGATCGCGCCGAACAGGAGCTCAAGCGGCAGTACCTTTCGCGCGGCAAATACGCGGTGCGGGTCACTTCCACTGTCACACCGCTCGAGCGCAACCGGATCGGCATCTCGCTGTCGGTCGAAGAGGGCGAAACCGCCAAAATCCGCAGCTTCAGCATCGTCGGCAACAAGGCGTTCTCCGAGGCCACGCTGCTCGACCAATTCAAGCTGTCCACGCCGACCTGGCTGTCGTGGTATTCCAAGACCGATCAGTACGCGCGCGAAAAACTCTCCGGCGACCTCGAAGCCCTGCGTTCTTTTTACCTTGATCGCGGCTACCTCGAATTCTCGATCGACTCTACCCAGGTCTCGATTGCGCCAGACAAAGAATCGGTCCACATCACTCTGGGTATCACCGAGGGTGGCATCTATCGAGTCAATGAAATCAAGTTTGCCGGGCAGCTGCTTGGGCGCGATGACGAATTTGCTTCGTTGATGCAGCTCAAGCCTGGCGATACCTTCTCCGGCCAGAAGCTCGCTGACTCCCAGAAAGCCGTCATCGACCGGTTGGGCCTCCTCGGCTATGCATTCGCAGCCGTGAACGCGGTGCCCCAGGTGGATCGCGAAAAGCGCGAAGTCAGCTTCGATGTGCTGGTGGACCCGGGTCGACGCGTTTACGTGCGCCGCATCAATATCTCCGGCAACGCCAAAACCCGTGACGAGGTGGTACGCCGCGAATTACGCCAATTCGAAGACGCCTGGTACGACGCCGACAAGATTCGTCTGTCGCGCGAACGGATCGGCCGGCTTGGTTACTTCACCGACGTCCGGATCGACTCCACCCCGGTGCCCGAATCGCCCGATCAGGTCGACCTGACCGTCATCGTCAAGGAGCAGCCCACCGGAGCAATCACATTTGGTGTGGGGGTCTCCAGCGCCGAGAAAATCATTCTGTCCGGCTCCATCAATCAGCAGAATTTCCTTGGTTCAGGGCAGGCGCTCTCGCTGGCCGTGAATACCAGCCGCCTGAATCGCACAATCAATCTGTCGTTCACCAATCCCTATTTCACACCCAGCGGCGTCAGCCGCACGGTGGACGTCTTCACGCGAACCTTCAATGCCTCGATCTTGGGTCTTGGCGACTATCGCTGGCGTTCCAGCGGGCTTGGCTTGCGCTTCGGTGTGCCTTATACCGAGGTCGACCGAATTTCCTTCGGCGTGTCGGCTGAAAACAATGCGCTTTTCCTCGGCGACGCCGCACCGCAGCGTTTCAAGGATTACGTCGCCAACTTTGGCGAGAGCAGCAGCGCTTTGCTGGGCCAGTTGGGCTGGCGCCGCGATTCACGCGACAGCGCCTTCTCGCCGACGCGCGGGCGCCTGAATGCGGCAGGGCTGGAGTTCACCTTGCCTGCGGGCGATCTGCGCTACTACCGGCTCACCTACAACCATCAGGTATTCCTGCCGCTCTCCAGGGACTACACCCTCGCGCTCAATGCTGATTTCGGGTTGGGACGTGCCATGGGCGGCCGGGTTTATCCGTTGTTCAAGAACTTCTACGCCGGGGGCATCGGCACGGTGCGCGGCTTTGCGCAATCCTCCCTGGGGCCGCGTGATCCTGTCGACTCCGTTCCTCTGGGCGGGCAGACCCGCATCGTCGGCAGCGCCGAGTTCATCTTCCCGCTGCCGGGCACGGGCAGCGACCGGAGCTTTCGCAGCTTCGTGTTCTTCGACGTCGGCAATGTCTATCAGGCGGGCCGGATCGACCTCGGCGATATGCGGGCATCGACCGGTATTGGTCTGAACTGGGCCAGCCCGGTCGGCCCGATGAAGATCAGCTTCGGTTTCCCGGTGCGTTCGCTCCCGGGCGACCGGGTCCAGCGCATTCAGTTTCAGGTAGGCACCGGCTTCTGAGGCTTGAATCTTGACGCTTGAACTATGAGACAATCCGCGACGTTTCGAGACCGCTGCGAGGGAAGATCTTTGATGAGGTTCTGGCACAAAAGCCTGATCGTGCTGACGATGGCATTGGCGGCGCAGGTGGCGGGCGCGCAGGAGTTTCGGCTAGGGTTCGTCAATACCCAGCGCATCCTGCGCGATGCCGATCCGGCCAAGGCCGCGCAGCGCAAGATCGAAGGCGAGTTCGGCAAACGCGACAAAGAACTGCAAGATCTGGCCGCCAAATTAAAGGGGCTCAACGAGCGCATCGAACGTGATGCCGCGGTCATCAACGAAAGCGAGCGCGGCCGCCGGCAGCGCGAACTCGCCGAGCTCGAAAAAGACTTTCAGCGCAAGCAGCGGGAATTCCGCGAAGACCTCAACCAGCGCCAAAATGAAGAGGTGCAGCAGTTGATCGATCGCGCCAACCGCATCATCAAGCAGATCGCGGAAGCAGAAAAATACGATCTGATCGTCCAGGACGCCGTGTTCTGGAGTCCTCGCATCGACATCACGGAAAAAGTTCTGCGGGCGCTGGCCAATCCAAAGTAGGACTACCTGACAATGGCGCGGTACGCACCGGGCCCGTTCACTGCCGGCGAACTCATCGACCAATTTGGTGGCCTGCTGATGCACGCCACGGCCGCGCTGCAATTGACTCGGCTGGCACCCCTGGAGAGCGCCCAGACAGGCGAATTGAGCTTCCTGTCGGCGGCACGCCATCGCCGGGTCGGGGCCACGACGAAAGCATCGCTGGTAATCGTTGCCGCCGCCCTGGCCGATGCGCTGCCTGAGCAGACCGCCCGGCTGGTCGTTGACAATCCTTATTCCTACTATGCCGCGGTGTCGCGCTGGCTGGCCAGCCGCGGCC
>JAYVOV010000528.1:0-4151 GCA_043757735.1 Burkholderiaceae bacterium | reverse complement strand
GTCGCGCAGCCGCAGGTTCTCGTGCGAGAGGCGTTGGCTGCGGGTGAGCAGCGCATAGGCGAACTGCTCGGCCTCTAGATGCGAATACCGCTCGACGTTTTCGAACCACTCCATCGAGTTGCGCGCCGCGCTCTGAATTTTGAGCACCTCGACCGAACGCTTCTCCTGGTAGACCGCCATCACCCGATGCAGATCATTGCCGGCCTCGTCGCCAAAACACTCAGCGAGCTCGATCGCATCTTCAAGCGCGAGCTTGGTGCCGGACCCGATCGAAAAATGCGCGGTGTGCGCGGCATCGCCCATCAGCACCACCGGTACTTGGCGGCCGTCGATCTGGTTCCAGTGCACCCAGTTGCGGCACAGCACCCGCGGAAACTTTATCCAGCTGGCCGAACCGCGCAGGTGGGAGGCGTTGCTCATCAGCGCCTGCCCGCCCAGGTAGGACGCGAAGAGCTTCTCGCAAAATGCCAGCGCCTCCTCCTGGCTCATGTCTTCCAGGCCCGCGCGCTGCCAGACTTCTTCCGGGGTCTCGACGATGAAGGTCGAGGTGTCGCCGTCGTACTGGTACGCGTGGGCCTGGAACCAGCCGTGCTCGGTCCGCTCAAAGGCGAAGGTGAACGCCGAAAACAATTTGCGCGTGCCCAGCCACACGAACCGGCAGCGGCGAGTGTCGATGTCGGGCTGATAGCTTTCCTGGTAGCGGGTGCGGATGCGGCTGTTCAGGCCGTCGCTGGCGATCACCAGGTCGGCGCCGTACTCGCGCGCCAGCGCCTGGTCGTCGGCCACGTCGGTCTCGAACACCAGCGACACGCCGAGTTCGCGGCAGCGATCCTGCAGAATATTGAGCAGGCGGCGCCGGCCGATGCCGCAAAAGCCGTGGCCGCTGGACGTGATGGTGCGCCCGCGAAAATGCACATCGATGTCGTCCCAGTGATTGAACGACTGCAGGATGGTGCGCGCGGTCGGTTCGTCGGCACGCGCCAGATTGCCCAGTGTCTGATCGGAGAACACCACGCCCCAGCCGAAGGTGTCGATCGGACGGTTGCGCTCGAGCACCACCACCTCGTGATCCGGGTTGCGCTTCTTCATCAACAGGGCGAAATAGAGCCCGGCCGGCCCGCCGCCGATGCAGAGAATCTTCATGTGCTGCTCCTCATACCGCTCAGAATGTAATGCTGCCCACGCTCGTGCCGCCACACACGTACAAGGTCTGGCCAGTGACAAAACTGTTTTCAGGTGCGGCGAAGAACAGCACCGCGCGCGCCACATCGTCCGGGTGTCCCAGCCGCCTGACCGGAATGCCCTGCGCAACCTGCGCAACCCGGGCCGCCTCTTTCGGGATCACCTCATGGAACATATCGGTGACGATCGGACCCGGAGCCACCACATTGACGGTGATCCCAGCGGGTCCCAGCTCCAGCGCCCAGGTTCGGGCCATGCCCAGCATTGCCGACTTGGTCGCCGAATAGCTGGTGCGGGTGGCCAGTCCCAGAGCGGCCCGCGACGACACCAGCACGATGCGGCCGTGGCCGCGCTCGCGCATGGCCGGCAGCGCCGCCTGTGCCAGGATCACCGCGCTGGCCAGGTGCAGATCGACCAGCGCATGCAGATCGTCGATCTGCACATCGGCCAGCAGCGCGGGCCGCATCATGCCGGCGTTGTGAACCACGACCGAGACCTGCTCGCGCGCACACAAGGTCTGTGCAGCCGCGCGCGTGGCCTGCAGATCGCCCAGGTCCACCTGAATCGAATGAAGGTCCGGGTGATCGATGGCGGTGGCGCGCCGCGAAAGTGAATAGACGCGGTTGCCCGCCGCCAGCAGGTGCTCGCAGATCGAGCGGCCGATGCCGGTGCTGCCGCCGGTGACGATGGCCACGGGTTTCAGGGTGATTGCCTCCGTCACGACTGGCGGCGCTTGAGCGCGCGGGTGTCGATGCAGCCAGGCTGACCCGGCAGGGTCTGGGCCAGCAGCTTGAGTTCACCGCGCTGCACCTTCTGGGTCGCGGTCAGGGGCAGCGCTGACACGAAGGCCACGTAGCCCGGCGCCTTGAAATAGGCCAGCTGCTCGAGTGCCAGCCGAACGATCGACTCGGCCGCCGCCGCCTGCTCGTTTGAAGCGACGGGCGTGCGTGCGATCACGCAGGCCAGCACCTCGTCGCCACGCACCGGGTCCGGCGTGGCAGCGACCGCCACCTCACTGACCAGCGGATGGCGGCGCAGCACCGATTCGACCTCCACCGCCGAGATGTTCTCGCCGCTGCGCCGGATCACGTTCTTGCGCCGGTCGATGAAATAAAGACAGCCCTGCTCATCGGCGCGCACCAGATCGCCGGTGTGAAACCAGCCGCCCGCCCAGGCCAGCGCGGTGGCTTCAGGGTCTTTCAGGTATTCGCGAAAAAACCCGAAGCGCGGTGCCGGACCAGCCGCTTTCACCAGCAGTTCGCCAGGCGAACCGGTCGGCACATCGCCGCCCGCTTCATCGACCAGGCGCCAGCACACGGCCGGCTCGGCCCTGCCGAAGCAGGCAGTGCCGACCTGACGCGGATCATGGTTGGCGATCACCACCGCGCCTGCGCCGGTTTCGGTCATGGCCCAGGCTTCGAGCAGCGGAAATCCGAAGCGCTCCTCGAACGCGGCGTGGTGGCGGCGATCGACGCCAGCGCCAAAACCAAAGCGCACCGCGTGCTGCCGGTCGGCGGCAGCGGCTTGCGCGCCGATCAGCATGGCTGGCATCACGCCCAGGTAATGCACGACAGTTGCACGCGACTGCGCAACCTGCGCCCACCAGCGGCTGGGATGGAAACGATCGAGCGGTACCACGCAGCCGCCGGTGCGAATCATCGCCATGGTCGAATAAGCCATGGCATTCATGTGGGTCATCGGCAGCGGACTGATCAGCCGATCAGCACCACTGCGCAGTTCGCACAGGCCGCCGATCCCGGCATACCAGCGGGCGGCGGCGAGGAAGTATTCGTTGGCCAGCACACAGCCCTTGGGCCGGCCGGTGGTGCCGGAGGTGTAGAGAAGCGCGCACTCGGAATCGCTGCTGCCCAGGCATTCGATGTCGATGTCGATGTCGATGTCGATGTCGATGTCGATGTCGATGTCGATGTCCAGGGCAGCGACGGCCGCCAGCGGCGCCGGCAAGGTCAGCCAGTCCGGGGTCACCTCGGGGCAGGACAACACGGTCACCTTACGACCACTCGCCTGCGCCGCCGTCCGCAGCGCCTCGACACGCGAGGGCAGCACTACGGCCATCACCAGTTCGCTGTGCTGGACCAGGTACTCGAGTTCGGCCAAACGCAGTTCGGCGCTGATCGGCACCACAGAGACGCCCAGCGAATTGAGCGCCAGCCAGTTCACGAAAAAAGCCGGCCGATTCTCGAGCAGCAGCCCCACCCGCTGGCCAGGCGCCACGGCAGCTTCGAGATAACCCACCCGCAAACGGGCAACCAGATCGAGCGCCTGACTGTAGGTGAGCGTGCAGGGCGCTATCCCATACTGCGCGGCCACATCGTCCAGAATCTGCAGGAAATCCCGGTCAGGAAACGCTTGCGCCGTGGCGAGAAACTGCTCGAACACCGACGCCGGCTCTTCATCCGGCCGCAGCACTGGCGACAGGGCGGACTTGGCGGACAGGGCGCTCATGGAAAGAGCTGGATCGACGGCAGGGCCGCATCGCAGTTGATCAGATCGACCCGCTTGCATCGTATCTGCAGGCGGTCGTCGCGCCACACCCAGGTATGGCGCACCGTGCCGGCCAGCAGGAACTGATCTTCGGCCCGCGCTTCCACATAGACGAAGGCGCTGCGCGTGGTCCAGCTGCCCGCCACGGCGTCGGCCGCTTCGATCTCAGGCTGCTGCAGCACGTGGATGCAGCGGCTCGGGGGCTGCTGAGAAAAAGCCCGCGGGCTGCCGAGCCGCTCGATGCGCAGCTTGAGCAGCAGCTTGTCCTCGTAGGCGATCGAGGTGTGATTCTCGCCGTCAGGCTGATCCGCGGTCAGTGGCACCCAGTAGACACCGTCTTCGGCATACAGGTCGTACCACTCGCCCCAGCGCTTTTCGTCGATCAGGCGGGCCTCGCGATAGACCATCGCCACCAGCTCGCGTTCACCCGGCACGGCCGTCAGCGCGCTCATGGTTGAATCGCC
>JAYVOV010000527.1:0-4165 GCA_043757735.1 Burkholderiaceae bacterium | reverse complement strand
GGCTGGACGGTGCCCGATTGGCCGCGCGAATACGGCGGCGCCGAATTGTCGCGAGAAGAAGTCAAGGTGCTGCGCCAGGAAATGCGTGGGCTGGGCTGCCGCTCGCCGTTGGACAGCTTCGGCATCTGGATGCTCGGGCCGGCGCTGCTGCGCTACGGCAATGCGCAGCAGAAGGCCGAGCACCTGCCCAAGATCGCGCGTGGCGAGATCCGCTGGTGCCAGGGCTATTCAGAACCCAATGCCGGCTCCGATCTCGCCTCGCTGGCCACCCGCGCCGAAGACAAAGGCGATCATTTCCTGGTCACGGGCCAGAAGATCTGGACCTCTTACGCGAACAAGGCCGACTGGATCTTCTGCCTGGTCCGCACCGACTTTGCCGCGCAAAAGCACACCGGCATCAGCTTCCTGCTGTTCGACATGGCCAGCCCCGGGGTCAGCACCAGGCCCATCCTGCTGATCTCCGGCAAGTCACCGTTTTGCGAAACCTTCTTCGACAACGTTCAGGTGCCGCGCCGCGATCTGGTGGGCGAATTGAATGGCGGCTGGGAAATCGCCAAGTATCTGCTCACGCACGAGCGCGAAATGATCAGTTCGATCGGTGATCGGGGATCGAACCGCTCGGTCGCGAAAGCGGCCGTTTCCCAGGTTGGTCTCGATTCGGGCGGCCGTCTCGCCGATCCCTTGCTGCGGGCGCAGATCGCGGCTTTTGAGGTCGACGAAACCGCGTTCCGACTACTGCTCGAACGCAGCGGCGATCTGGCTCGTCAGGGGCAGGGCAACCCGGCGTTTTCGTCGCTGCTGAAGTACTACGGCGCCGAACTCAACAAGCGCCGCTATGAATTGTCCATGCAGGCCCTGGGCAGCGATGGCCTGGAGTGGGAGAGCGACCGTTCCAATGATGGCGCACTGGCGCGCACCTGGCTGCGCACCAAAGCCAACTCGATCGAAGGCGGCACCAGCGAGGTTCAATTGAACGTCGTTTCAAAACGCATTCTCGGGCTCCCGG
This sequence comes from Burkholderiaceae bacterium, assembly GCA_043757735.1. Classification (GTDB taxonomy): domain Bacteria; phylum Pseudomonadota; class Gammaproteobacteria; order Burkholderiales; family Burkholderiaceae_E; genus Quisquiliibacterium. The sequence continues at coordinate 3,159 of JAYVOV010000527.1, read as the reverse complement.
GCGCCTGAATCGACCGCACACACAGAGACAGACATGGCCCTGACACTCGATGAATCGCAGCGCATGCTGCTCGACTCGGCGCGCAGCTTTATCGGCGAGCGCGCGCCGGTGGCCCACCTTCGCAAGCTGCGTGACAGCCGCGATCCCGATGGTTTCGATCGCGGCTTGTGGCGCGAGTTCGCCAGCATGGGCTTTGCCGGCGTGCTGGTACCCGAAGCGCAGGGCGGGCTCGGCCTGGGCCTGGTCGAGGCCGGCGTGATCCTGGAGACCATCGGCCGCACGCTGATGCCTTCGCCGTTTTTCGCCACGGCAGTGCTGGGCGCACGCGCGCTGACGCTGGCCGACGCGCCCGAGCGCATGGCTGCGCGGCTGTCCGCCATCGCCACCGGCGAGCAGCTGTTCGCGCTTGCGGTTGATGAATCGGCCCGCCACCGTCCCGCCAACTTCAAGACGTGTGCGGTGGCCAGCGCTGGCGGCTATTGCCTCGATGGCGAAAAAACCTTCGTGGTTGATGGCCATGTCGCGAACTGCCTGATTGTCGCCGCCGCGACCGATGCACCGGGTGGCGCTGCGGCCACCGTGCTGCTGCTGGTCGATCCAGCGCAGGTCGGGGTTCAGGTTGAACGCACGATCATGGTCGATGCCCACAACGCGGCACGGGTCCGTCTGCAGGGCGTGGTGGTGCCGGCCGACAGCGTGCTGGCAGGCCCGGCACGCGGTGCGCAGGTACTGGAGTCGGTGCTCGATGCCGGGCGCGCCGTGCTGGCCTCAGAACTGCTCGGCGCCGGCGACGAGGCCTTCGCCCGCACGCTCACCTTCCTGAAAGAGCGCAAGCAGTTTGGCAGAACCATTGGCGAATTTCAGGCATTGCAGCATCGGGCAGCGGTTCTGCTGACTGACCTCGAGCTCGCGCGCGCCGCCGTCATGAAAGCCCTTCAGGCGGCCGATGCCGGGGGTGCTGATGCCGGGCGTTATGTGTCGGTGGCCAAGGCCAAGGCCTGCGCGGCTGCGGGCCTTGCGGCGCAGGAGGGCGTGCAGATGCACGGCGGCATGGGCATGACCGACGCGTTCGAGCTCGGCTTCTTCATGAAACGGGTGCGGGTGCTGCAGGAGCTGTTCGGCGACGCGTCGTTCCACGGCGACCGGCTGGCCCGGATCAACGGTTATTGAGCAGCACGCTGACCTGGAGGCATCACCATGACCAGTACCGCATCGGGCGAGCTGCCGCCGGGCTGGCCCCGGCTCAGCATCGCGCAGGCGCATGCCACCTTGACCGGGCCCGGCAGTCCCTTCGAGATCGAGACCATCCAGATAGAAGGTCGGCCCACGCGGGTGTTCAAGAACGCGCCGCCCACGCTGCGCGAGGTGTTCCTCGCCGGGCGCGCGCACGGCCCCAGAGACTTCATGGTGTATCGCGATGAGCGGGTCACGTATGAGGCGTTCTCGCGGGCCAGCATCGCACTGGCGCAGGCGCTGACGGCCAGCGGCCTGAAAAAGGGCGATCGTGTCGCCATCGCGATGCGCAATCTGCCGGAGTGGCCGGTCGTTTTGTTCGGGACGCTGCTCGCCGGTGGCGTGGCAACACTGCTCAATGCCTGGTGGACCGGCGCCGAACTGGAATACGGTCTGACCGATTCCGGTGCCCGGTTCGCGTTTGTCGATGGCGAACGGCTCGAGCGGCTGCAGGCGCATCGCGCGGCATGTGTCGAGCTCGAACGCGTCTGGGTGAGCCGCGAGGCGCCTGGCATGATCGGGCCCGGGGTCGACGCGCTGACGTCGTTGATCGGCGTCAGCGCCGCGTGGGCCGCTCTGGCTGACCAGCCCCTGCCGGACGTGGCGCTGCTGCCCGATGACCCCGCCACCATTTTGTACACCAGCGGGACCACCGGCAGAGCCAAAGGCGCCTTGGGCACGCACCGCAATGCCGGCTGCGCGGTGATGGCCGGGCCGTTCACCGCAGTGCGTAATTTCGTTCGTCGCGGCGAACCGATACCCGTACCCGATGCCACTGCCCAGCAGCGCAGCACGCTGCTGTCGATTCCCTTTTTTCACACCACCGGTTGCCACGCGGTGCTGTGCCCGACCATCGCCAACGGCGCCAAGCTGGTGCTGATGCATCACTGGGATGTGGTCGAAGCAATGAAGCTCATCGAAGCCGAACGCATCACCAGCGCGGGTGGTGTGCCGACCATCGCCTGGCAGCTGATCGAGCATCCCGATCGCGCCAACTACGATCTCTCGTCGCTCGAGAGCGTGGCCTACGGCGGCGCGCCCGCGGCCTCCGAACTCGTCAAGCGGATCAAAGATGTTTTCCCCCGGTCTGCGCCCGGAATCGGCTGGGGAATGACCGAAACCACTTCCACCTTCACCGGTCACAGCGCCGAGGACTACCAGTTTCGACCGGACAGCAGCGGCCCCTGTCTGCCGATCTGCGACGCGATGATCATCGATGACGCCGGCCATGAACTGCCGATCGGCGCGGTCGGCGAACTGTGTGTGCGCGGACCCAACGTGGTGCGCGGCTACTGGGGCAAGCCCGAGGCGACTGCCCAGACCTTTGTCGACGGATGGCTGCGGACGGGTGATCTGGCGCGCCTCGACGACGAAGGCTTCGTCTACATCGTCGACCGCAAGAAGGACATGCTGATCCGGGGCGGCGAAAACATCTATTGCATCGAGGTCGAGGGCGCGTTGTTCGAACACCCGGCGGTCATGGATGCCGCGGTGATCGGCCTTGCGCACCGCACGCTGGGCGAAGAACCGGTGGCGGTGGTCACCCTCAAACCGGGCGCCCAGGCGAGCGAGCAGGCATTGCGAGCATTCGTCGCGACCCGGCTGGCTTCGTTCAAAGTGCCGGTGCGGATCGCCTTCAGCGATGAGACGCTGCCGCGCAACGCCAACGGCAAGATCGTCAAGCGCGAGCTCAAGGCCTTCTTCGATACCTGAATCGGTACGCGATGCGCAGTTGTCCGGTTGTCGTGCAAACCCGGGCTTTGACGCCGACTGTCTCATAGGCCGGTGCTAACATTCGGATCCTCCTCAGCCGGGTAGCCCTGTCATGCTCTGGATGCGTTTCTCGCACGAAGGTCGGCCCTGTTTTGGCAGCCTCGACAATGATCAGATCCGTGTCCACGAAGGCGACCTGTTCAACTCGCCACG
>JAYVOV010000526.1:0-4165 GCA_043757735.1 Burkholderiaceae bacterium | reverse complement strand
TGGCATCGCCGCGAAATAGGCGCGCGAGCGCACGACCTCGCCGATCGACACATAGGCGTAGAGCTCCGAGCGCTGCTGCGATTGAGCGCGATGACGATTCGGGTCAACGCCGTGGTCGGGGTCGACCACCACGACTTCGAACAGCCGCAAGGAAGCGAGCGGCGGCTGGGCGCCGTAGTGAAAAGCGATCGAGGGCGCACGTGCGGGCGCATCGGCCGCGGCCGCGGCCGCCGGCGTCATCGCGGTCAGCGACGTCAGCCAGCACAGCAACAGCAGCCATCGCGCACGCATCATCTCGAACAACCTGTCTGCTTCGTCGCGGAAAACCAACCCGCGGGATCGTTGAGCCTGCACCACATCCTTCGTGATACCGGCGCATGTCAGAATACAGCGCTGCATTCTACGGAAGGCACGCGTCGGCGCCGCCATGTTCGTCCATCCTCAATTCGATCCCATCGCGCTGCAGCTCGGGCCGATTGCCGTGCGCTGGTACGGTCTCATGTACCTGGTGGCCTTCCTGGGTTTTTTCCTGCTGGGCCGCTGGCGCTTGTCGCGTGGGCCGCATGCTGCACTCACGTCGATGAACAGCCGCGATCTCGAAGACCTGCTGTTTTACGGCGCACTCGGTGTTGTGCTGGGCGGCCGGCTGGGCTACGTGCTCTTCTACAAGCCCGGCTATTACCTGGACCATCCGCTGGAAATTCCGGCGGTCTGGCAGGGCGGCATGGCGTTTCACGGCGGCCTGTTGGGCGTGATTGCAGCCATCGCCCTGTGGTGCCGGCTGCGTGGCAAGGCATTTTGGCGGGTGATCGATTTTGTCGCGCCGCTGGTGCCCGTGGGGCTGGCGGCCGGACGACTGGGCAACTTCATCAACGGCGAGTTGTGGGGCCGCCCCACCGGGGAGTCCTGGGGCATGGTGTTTCCGCAGGCCGGCGACACCTTGCCGCGCCACCCCTCTCAGCTCTATCAGTTCGCTGGCGAGGGGCTGCTGCTGTTCGCCTTTCTGTGGTGGTATTCAGCCAGACCGCGGCCGCCGGCGGCGGTGTCCGGGATGTTCCTGATCGGCTACGGCGCGATGCGCTTCATTGCGGAGTTCGCGCGTCAGCCCGATGCCTTCCTGGGCGTCCTGGCCTTCGGCCTGACCATGGGGCAGCTGCTGTCGCTGCCAATGATCATCGCCGGGTTCGTGCTCTGGCGCTGTGCGCTGCGCGACAGGGAGGGCGGCTGAGCGGTGTTCGAGCGCATTCGTCAGGTCCGGCGCAATACCCGTGAGCGTGTCGATCTCACCCGCCTGCTGGAGCACTGCAAACAACTGCTGACCGAACGCGGCGAATCCAACAGTGTCACCATCGCCGGCCACGCGATCGCACGTTATCGCGCGTTGTCGCCTGATGCGCTGGACCGGTTTTTCGAAGTGCTCGCGCTCCAGTACGACCCGGACCCGGGCGAAGTGCTCCGGTTCGCCGAGCGTTATGCGGTCAACCGCGCACCGGCCAACCTGATTGCGCTCTCGCGGGCCGCCGAGCCGCCCCGCCAGGAACTGCTGCGGCGCCTGAACCGTGGCGCCGACGGGACGGCGACGATCGTCGGCATGCGGGCGCAGCTGTTGCAGCGTCTGCGCCAGAACCCGGCCCTGGCCGCGGTCGATGCCGACTTCGAACACCTGCTGTCTTCCTGGTTCAATCCTGGATTTTTGCAGCTGCAGCGCATCGACTGGCAATCGCCGGCCCATCTGCTCGAGCAGATCATCCACCACGAAGCCGTGCATGAGATCGACGGCTGGAGCGACCTGCGCCGACGGCTCGAACCCGATCGGCGGCTGTTCGCGTTCTTTCATCCGGTGCTGCCCCAGGAGCCGCTGATTTTCGTCGAGGTGGCGCTGCTGCCGACCATGCCGCATGCCATCGCGCCGCTGCTGGATCGGCGCGAGCCCGCGCGCCAGGATTCAAACCGCATGAAGGTGGCGGTGTTCTATTCGATCTCGAACTGCCAGCCCGGATTACGCGGGGTCAATCTCGGCAATTTCCTGATCAAGCGGGTCGTCGAACAACTGCGCGACGAGTTCCCCAATCTGAAAACCTTCTGCACTTTGTCGCCGGTACCCGGGTTCGCCCATTGGCTCAGCCATTGTGCTGAGCCAAAATCCGATCGGCTCAAACCGGCGGCGCTCGCGGCTGTGAAAGCCGATCTCATCGCGGGGCGTGATGGGCCGAGCAAGGAAGGCGCAAGCAAGGAAGGCGCAGCGGTCGTCGTCGCCGCCGTCGCCGCCGGCCAGGGCGACCCGGATCAGAAACGCCTGGCGCGCCTGTGCGCATTTTATCTCCTGCACAGTGCCGATCCAGAATCCCGGCTGGCCGACCCGGTGGCGCGCTTTCACCTGAACAACGGCGCACGCCTGGAGCGCATCAACCCTTTGGCCGACCTGTCGCGAAAAGGTCTCAAGCAGTCCCATGCCGTGATGGTCAACTATCTCTATGATCTCGAAGAGATCGAGGCCAATCATGAGCGATTCATGAATGGCGAGGTCAGCGCCTCGCGGGCAGTGACCTCATTGCTCTGACGGCCGGCGGCAGGGGGACGGCCAGCGTTGTTGGACCCCGTCGGCGGAATTGCGCGCCTGATCGGCGCGGCTATTTCCAAACAATAGGTGAGGAGACAATCATGAGAAATGTCCATCGACTGATGCTCGCTTGCGGTCTGGCTGCGGCCCTCCTGCCCGCCACATCTGTGCAGGCCCAGAGCTGGCCCCTGCGCCCGATCCGCCTGATCGTGCCGTTTCCACCCGGCGGCGGCACCGACGCCTTCGCGCGGCCGCTGTCCAAGGTGCTGTCTCAGAATCTGGGTCAGCAGGTGGTTATCGACAACCGGGGGGGCGCGGGCGGCACGCTGGGCGCAGAACTCGCGGCCAAGTCGGCGCCCGACGGCTATACCTTTCTGATGGGTGCAGTTCATCACACCATCGCCGTCAGCATGTATCCCAAACTGGGCTACGAGCTTCAAAAAGACCTGGCGCCGGTCACGATCGTCGCCTACGTACCCAACGTGGTGGTCGTGAACCCGCAGCGTGTTCCGGTCAAGACTTTCGCTGAGTTTCAGGCCTTCGTGAAAGCCAATCCGGGCAAGCTGAACTACGCTTCTGCCGGCAATGGAACAACCCATCACCTCACCGTTGAATTGTGGAAGGTCATGACGCGCAGTTACGCGGCGCACATCCCCTATCGTGGCGCCGGTCCGGCGCTGCAGGATCTGCTCGCGGGCCAGGTCGACTTCATGTTCGATGGCCTGGGCAGCGCCATTGCCCATATCAAGTCCGGCAAGCTGATCCCCCTGGCAGTGAGCTCGAACCATCGTTCATTTGCGCTGCCCGACATTCCCACGCTGGCCGAAGCCGGGGTCAAGGGTTACGAAGCGCGCACCTGGTACGCGCTGTGGGCGCCGGCGGGCACGCCGGGCGAGATTATTTTGCGAATGCAGCAAGAAACTGCCAAGGCGCTGGCAGGCAGTGAACTCAAGGGAATCTGGCATACCCTGGGCGCCGAAGCCGGCGGCCAGCCGCCCGAGGAGATGGCGCGATTCGTCGATGCTGAAATCAGGAAGTGGGCGACCGTGGTCAAGGACTCGGGGGCCAAGCTCGACTGACCTGCACAGCGCTGTCGTCCGTCTGGCCAATGCCGGCGCAGCCTATCCCGAGAAACAAGGGCCGCGCAAACAAGGGCACGGCCAGTTCTTCGTCGATTCCAGCGGCCCACATGGGCAGTTCTGCCGCCGCGTTGATCATGGCGCTGACCAGCTGCGCGGCGACCGCCGGATCGAGCGGTCGGATCGAACCGTCGATGATCCCGTCGACGACGAAGGCGCCGAATTTTTCGGTCAGACAGTTCAGCGTATGCAGCGTGTTATGCCGCAGCTCCGGGGGCAGAGCGCTGCAAGCGGTGATCCTGAGCAGCGGGCCCTGCGCCGACAACTGATGGCGTACCAGCATGCCGCTCGCCATCGACAACCGGTTCCAGCCCGATCCCGTCGCCGCGTTCGCGCAGTCGCTGGCAAGCCTGATCATGGCGAAGGTGTGTTCGAAACAGGCTGCGACGAGATCGTCCTTGTTGTCGTGATGATGATAGAACGAGCCTTTGGTCACGTTCAACCGGGCTGAGATCCGATCCACTGA
>JAYVOV010000525.1:0-4170 GCA_043757735.1 Burkholderiaceae bacterium | reverse complement strand
TCGCTCAGGACACCATCGACGCCGTGCTCGCCGATGTCGAAAATTCGGTGGCGATCGCTTCTCAGCAGCTGGTGGTGAGCGGCAATGTTCAGGGGGCGCTCGCCGCGCTGGCCGATGCCGATGGCCGGCTGGCCCGTATTCGTCAGCCCCAGGCGATCGGCTTGCGTCGGCTGTTGCAGCGCGACATCGATCGTCTCAAGGCGCTCCCCAGCGTCGATCTGGTCAGCCTGGCACTGCGCCTGGATGCGGTCACTTCGGCGGTCGAAACCTTGCCCTTGATCGCCGGTATCACGCCGCCGCTCGACACCAACGCTGGCGCACGCACTGCGGGCAGCAAGAGCGGCGGTTTCAGCTTGGAAGGCCTGGCCTCGAGCGGTCGGCGCGGGCTTGACGCGGTGCTCGCCGAGCTGTCGCTGCTGTTCCGAGTGAATCGCGTCGACTCTCCCGACGCCTTGCTGCTGGCGCCGGAACAGCAGTACTTCGTGCGAGAGAATCTGCGCCTGGTCTTGTTGTCGGCACGCCTCTCGCTGCTGTCGCGCCTGGAGCCGGTTTTTCGCAACGATATCGATCGCGCGGTGACCTGGCTTGGCAATTATTACGATCGCAATCAGCGGCCGGTCACCAATGCGATTGCCACCCTGCGCCAGTTGCAGGCGGCGCGAATCTCGGTCGAGCTGCCCTCGCTGGGAGACACGCTGGTGGCGGTACGCGCGGCGCGCAGCGCGCGCGAGAACAATCAGTGATTCACCCGCAAACTCAGCCGCTGGCCTGGCGTATTCGCGCTGCGCTCACCAGCGACGACCGGAGCTGACAGGTCATGCGCTGGATCGTCTGGGTCTTGCTGCTGGCCAGCTCGGCTGTTGGGCTGGCCCTTCTGATGCGGGTCAATCACGGCAATGTCGCTGTGCTCTGGCCGCCCTACCGAGTCGATGTCTCTGTCAATCTTGCGCTGGTGGTGCTGGCGCTGAGCTTCGTCGCGCTGCATCTCCTGCTGGTTGCCATCGGCAAGGCCTTCGATCTGCCGACGCGGGTGCGCGAGTATCGCGAGCGGCGCGTCCGCGACGTGGCGGTCATGGCGCTGCGCGACGCGGTTCTTGCGCTCTTTGAAGGGCGTTTCGGTCGTGCCGAGCGCCTCGCCCAGCAGGCGCGCGATGACGAACAGCTGGCCGGACCGGCGGCGCTGATCGCGGCCCGTGCCGCGCACCGGATGCGCGAGGTCGAACGGCGTGATCGCTGGCTCACCCAGGCCGAGACTGACAAGGGGTCGGCACACGCCGAACTCATGACCACCGCCGAGCTCGCTCTCGAAGAACAGGATGCGGCGCGCGCCATTGCCAGTATCGAGCGCCTGCACTCAAAAGGCATGAGGCACATCCACGCTTTGCGGGTGGCGCTGCGCGCCTACGAGCAGGCAGAAGACTGGGCGCGTGTGCTGCAGGTGCTGCGGCAGCTTGAAAAACGCGATGTCCTGCATCCGGCCGCGATTCGTGGCCTGCGGGTGCGCGCCTGTCGCGCCCTGCTGTCGCGGCGGGCTGGCGACGCCGAAGGGCTGCGCGCGCAATGGAGCGAGCTGCGAACCGGCGAGCGCGATCTGCCGGAGGTGCTGGAAGCCGTCGCCGCGGCCTTCGCCAAAGTGGGCGACGCGCCTTATGCCCGTCGCCTGCTCGAGGCTGCGCTCGCTGCTGGATTTTCGCCGCGGCTGCTCCACGCTTATGTGGCGCTGCCGGACGTGTCGACACGCGAGCGCCTGCAGCAGGTCGAGCGCTGGCGCGATCAACACGGCGACGACGCAGACATCACCTTGGCTCTGGGGCGTTTGTGCGTCGCCGAATCGTTATGGGGCAAAGCGGCCGATTACCTCGGCCGCAGTCTGGCTTCGCGCGAAGACGTGCAGATTCACCTGGCGCTGGCCGATCTTGCAGAAAAAATGGGCAAGATGGGCGACGCCGCTTTGCACTATCGCGCGGCGGCCCGGGCGCGAGCCACCACGCTCGACTGAACCGCCGCGGGATTTTTCCGGTGCAGCCAGCGCCGTCTTCCGGCGCAGCGGCCGCCGTCTTCAGACGCAGCGGCCGCCGTCGACTTCCAGGCAGGCGCCGGTGATGAAATCGGCTTCGTCGGAGGCCAGGAATAACGCGGCGTTGGCGATGTCACGCGGCTGCGAGAGCCGTCCCAGCGGGATCGAGCCGATGAACTTCGCCCGCATCTCGGGTGTGTCTTCGCCCATGAACGTGGCGAGCAGGGGGGTGTCGCCCGCTACCGGATTGATCACGTTCACGCGAATGTTGAATGGCGCCAGTTCGACGGCCATCGCGCGCGAGGTGACGATCGCCGCTCCTTTGCTGCCGTTGTACCAGACGAGGCCCGGGCGGGGCCGCACGCCGGCTGTCGAGGCGATATTCACGAACACGCCGCCGCCCCTGGTCTTGAAGTAGGGCGCCATGTGCTGAGCGGTCCAGTACAGACTCTTGACGTTGACCCGATAGACGCGGTCGAACTCGTCTTCGCTGACGGTGAGCAGCGACTGGTTCTTGTGCGACACGCCGGCGTTGTTGACCAGAATGTCGAGCTTGCCATAGGCGGCGATGGTGGCTTCGAGGAGCGCTTTGACGTCGTCGCCGCTCGATACGTCGCCGTGCACGAAGCTGGCCTGTCCTCCGGCCCTGCGGATTGCCGCGGCCACCCGCTCGCCGTGTTCGGGCTGGATGTCGTTGACGATGACCTTTGCACCCTCGCGGGCGAAGCGGTCGGCGATGCCTTCGCCGAAACCGGAACCTGCTCCGGTGATGATGGCGACCTTGTCGGCGAGTCTCATGGGTCCTGCTCCTTCTTGCGGGTTGGTTTGTCGGTCTTGCAGCGCTGGTGTGATGACAGAACGGTCGTCGTCAGTCGTGGCGTATCGCGACGGTCTTGAGGGTGGTGAATCCGTACAGGGCCTCGAAGCCCTTTTCGCGACCGTGGCCGCTCGCGCCGACACCGCCGAAGGGCAGTTCGACGCCGCCTCCGGCGCCATAGTTGTTGATGAAGATCTGGCCAGAGCGGATGGCGCGTGCCAGCCGCATCTGGCGCGCCCCGTCGCGTGTCCAGATGCCGGCGACCAGCCCGTAGCGGGTGGCGTTGGCCAGCGCAAGCGCTTCCGGTTCGTCCTTGAAGGATGTGGCCACCAGCACCGGCCCGAAAATTTCTTCCTGGAATAATTTATCACCACTCGGAACGCGGCCGAGCAGAACCGGCGCCTGATAGAACCCACCTGAGGGCGCGGTTTCCTGCACCGATCCCTGCGCGGCGAATTGCAATCCGGAGGCCTGTGCGTCTGATAGATAGTCCCAGACGCGCTGCAGCTGGCGCTTGGAAACGAGCGGACCGAGGTCCAGGTCGGCCATCGCCGGGCCCGCACGAAGGGCTGAAAATCGATCGCTGAGCATGGTCATCAGCCGGTCGTGGATGCTCTGCTGGATCAGCACGCGGCTGCCCGCCGAACAGGTCTGCCCGCCGTTCTGGATGATCGCGCTGACGAGAACCGGTAGTGCAGCGTTCAGATCGGCATCTTCAAAAACGATCTGTGGCGATTTGCCGCCGAGTTCGAGTGTGACCGTGCAGTGGTGCTGTGCGGCCGCCTGCGCGACACGTCTGCCGGTGTCGGGTGAGCCGGTGAAGGAGATGTGGTCGATGCCTGGGTGCTCGGCCAGGGCCTGGCCGGCTTCGGCGCCGAACCCGGCGACCAGGTTGAGTGTGCCGGCGGGCAGGCCGGCCTCGGCGGCGAGTTGCGCGACGCGCACCAATGTCAGGCATGAATCCTCGGCCGGCTTGACCACGCAGGCGTTGCCGACCGCGAGCGACGCTGCAACGGAGCGTCCGAAGATCTGCATCGGGTAGTTCCAGGGAATGATGTGCCCGGTGACGCCGTGCGGCTCGCGCAGCGTGAACACCGTGTAGCCGGCCTGATAGGGAATGGTCTGGCCGTGCAGCTTGTCGGCGGCGCCGGCGTAGTACTCGAAGTAGCGCGCCAGCGCCTGGGCGTCCGCACGCCCTTGTTTGATCGGCTTGCCGGTATCGCGCGACTCGAGGAGCGCGAGCTCTTCGCGATGGCTGTCGATCAGCCTCGCCAGGCCCATCAGCAGGCGCGATCGATCGGCCGCATTGACGCGTCCCCAGGCGCCGTCGAATGCG
>JAYVOV010000524.1:0-4175 GCA_043757735.1 Burkholderiaceae bacterium | reverse complement strand
TCGGCCAGCAGGTGCAGCGCCACTGGGAGCACCTCGCAAATTGCGGCCGGCCCAATCCCTGGTGCGAAATCGAGGACGAGTTCACGCCCGATCCCAACGAGTTCCAGGAGCGTCACTATCGGGAGTTCGTGACCTTTCTACCGCATGTGCAGCGGTTTTTGTACGGCCAGGGACGCAATCGCCTCGAGCAAGATGGGGTCGGCGATTCACCGATCCGAGTGTTTCGCCGCACCGATGTCCAGACGGCGTGCCTGGGCTATGCCGATGGCAGCACGGTTGATTTCGCGGTCAAACACGTTGATCTCTATTTTTTCTACGACATGGATGTGGTCATTCTGGTCGTGGAGATCCATGCCAACGACCTGTCGCTGGCGCGGGTGCAGGACACGCTGTTTCGCTTCGGGCGCGCGTTCCCAGCAGGATGGGAGGCCGATGGCAGCGCCAGCCACTGCATGCGCAGCGTGCAGTGGCTCGACGGCGCGGGCACGGTGCTCGCGGCCTCGGACCTGGAGGACCGCCAGAAATTTCTGGCCTACGCCGGTGAACACCGCTCCGCGCGTGTCGGTGCACATTGGGAATTCCTGCTCGATCCGATGGTGCCGCATCATTCGCCCGATGCCGGACCCCTGCGCTACCGGCAGCTCGAATACCTGCGCATGCCGAAGATGAGCTTCATCGCGGTCGACGATCCGTTCGCGCTGGATCGTGAAGCCTTCGTTCGCCTGGCGCTGGGCACCAGTCCCGACGATGGCGACGGCCTGCGATATGGCGCATCGGCTGTTGCCGATTTCGAGCGCGACTATTTCTTCGATCGGTTCTGGGCGCCCGAGCGCCGCGACCCGCGTGCATCGACCCGTGTCGCCTGCAACGGCCACTCGATGGTGATCGTGGGCAGCGCCCGCGTGCCCTGGTTCCTGGATGCCGAGACCGGCATGCTCGGCCAGTTCCGTCATCAGTATTTTCTGGTGGGCCTGATCGCGCATTTCCACAAGGCCGCCCTGCTGCTGTTGTCGGACCGGCTGGTCACTGCCGTCACGCACCTGAACGTCGAGGACCCCGATTCACTGCATCGCTTCAAGGTCGATATCAGGCAGTCGCTGGAAGTGTTCCTGCGCTTCAATCATCGCTACTGGTTTCACGAGGTCTCGAACCAGGCGATGGCGCGGCGGCTCTACGAAATGTTCTCGGCTCACCTGGGCAACGAGGCGCTGTTCAACGAAGTGCGCGAGGAGGTGCTGGACATGGGCCAGTACCTGGACAGCGACGACTCACGCCGCCAGGGTGAGTCGGTGCTGCGGCTCACGGTGGTCACCATCTTCGGTCTGATCGGCACCATCGTCACTGGCTTTCTCGGCATGAACCTGCTGGCCGAGGCCGATCAGCCTATGCCGGTCAAGATCGTGATGTTCATTGGAGTTCTGGTGCCCACGGTGATGATCACCTTGTTCACGGTGAATCGGTCGACCGCGTTGTCAGAGCTGCTTGACGCTATCGGCCGCGCGGGCCTGAGCGGGCGCGAACGCATGGCGCTGCTGAGAAAGGCGTTGAGAAGGCGCGTGCAGCGTCGAAATTGAATCGGCGCGCATTGCGCAAAATTGATTCGGCCCGCTCACGCGCGACATCAGTCGCGCGCGGCCTGCAACGCCAGCCGCAGCATGCTCGTGATCGCAATCATTCGCGGCAGGCCGATCCGAGCCATGAAGTCAGCGAGCGCGGCTCGACCTTCAGGGTGCGGCAGCACCGGGGCCAGGCTCGCGCGCAGTTCGCGCGCCTCGCGGCCGCCGTGCTCGGCCACCTGCAGCGCTGCCGAGCGCAGCTGGCCGTCAGCGTCCAGCGCGGACATCTGCGCCCACATCAGCGCAAGCAGGGGCGGCCAATGCGCGAGGTGACGGTACATGCTGGCCAGGATGTTGTCGTCGCGGTCGTTGCCCAGCGCATTGAGACGATTGACGAGCAGCGCCGTGGCGGGCGCCATGTCGCCCAGCGCGAGCAGCGACGGCAGGGTGAAGTCAAGCAGCCGCTCTGACGTGGCCCCCCTGCCGGTGGCTGCGCTCGCGTCGTTGGCTGCGCCATCGCGCTCCGGTTCGTCACCGGCACGCAGCAGGGCCGAGAGCGCGAGCCAGTTCAGCGGATTGCTGCGGTCATATGAATCGATCACATTGATGAGCCCGCTGCGTGCCGCTGGCGCGAGGCCCAGCGCATTGAACACCTCGAGCGGCACCGGTGTCGGCCGCGGCAAGACCAGGCCTGCCTTCAGGCGCTCGGCATGGCGCGCCACTGCGCCGCTGCGATAGGCCGGGCGAACCGCCTGCCAGGCCCAGGGCAGGGCACCCTCGACGCTGGCCAGATGGCGCCAGACCAGATTGACTACCGGCACACCGAGTGTGGCGCGAATGTCGGTGTAGAGATCGGCGATTTCCCCGCGAGCCTCCTGCTCGCCGATGGCCGCCACCGGGTCGCGCGGCGCCGCGAGAGGGCCATGCGGGTTCAACGCTTGCCTTCGATCGCGATCTCGACGATGCGCGGCCCACCCGCCGCAAACGCCTCGGCCAGCGCGCCGGCGAGGTCGTCTGGTTTGTCGATGCGCACACCCGGCACCCCCATGCCGGCGGCCATTTCAACGAAGCCCAAGGCCGGTCCGCCCAGGTCCATGTGCGGATACGGCCGATCGGAGGCCGCGTCGAAGCGCTGGCGATAGATATCGAGGTTGTGCTTGAGCACGCGGTACTCGCGGTTGGCGAGAATGGCGAAGACGATCGGCAGCTTGTGATGGGCAGCGGTCCACAGCGCCTGGATCGAGTACATCGCGGAGCCATCGCCAGACACGCACAAGACGGGCCGCCCCGGATGCCCCACAGCTGCGCCGATCGCGCCAGCCAGGCCCTGCCCGATGCCGCCGCCGCGCGCGCCCAGATAGCGTTCATCGGCGCCGAGCTGAAACGCAGCAGCGAAGTCCACGCTCGCGGTGATCGATTCTTCAACGACGATGGCGTTCGCCGGTGTGGCTTTGTGCAGCTCGGCCATCACGCGCGGCATCGAAATCGGCAGGCGCGCCCAGGCCTTTTCGAGGCGGCCTTTATAGGCAGCGGTGTCGCTGGCCTTCTGTGCGGCCAATGCGCGGCAGCGGCGCGCCGCCGCCGCTGCCCAGTCCGGGGTGGCTGCACCTGCCAGGGCTGCGTCGAGCGCGGCCAGGGTTGGCGCCATCGAGCCCACCACGCCCACATCCACCGCGTGGTTCCAGCCCAGCGGGCGCACAGACGATTCGATCTGAACGACGCGCGACCCTTCGGGGAAGGGCCTGCCCGCACTGAACCAGACTTCTTCAAAAAACGCGCCGCCGATCAGCAGCACCCGGTCGGCGCTGCCCAGGATCTTGCGGATGGCGACCGCATCGAAGGGCAGGCCGGTGCGCGCATGCGGATGGCTGCCGGGGAACGACACGTGGCCGCGAATGCCTTCGAACCAGACTGCCGCACCCAGCCGTTCAGCAACTTTGACGAGCTGCGAAGCCGCGCCCGAGCGGGCGACCTCGTCGCCCACCACGATCAGCGGCTCGCGCGCGCCCAGCAGCAGTTCGCAGGCCGCAGCAATGGCGCTCGGATCGGCCATGACGTCGCGATAGAGGCGCGCCGCGGGCTGCGCGACGTTGGCGGTGTCTTGCGCCATCACGTTGATCGGCAGGGCCACGAACACCGGGCCATAGGGCGCATCGTTGGCGATCTTGAACGCGCGGCGCATCACCTCGTCCATCTCGTCGGCGTGCTGGACCTGCGTGCTCCATTTGGTGACCGGCGCGGCCATCGCGGCCAGGTCGTGCGACAGGATCGGTTCGCGACGCAGCATGCGGGTGTCTTGCTGCCCGGCGGTCACCACCAGGGGCGCATTGCCCTTGAGCGCGTTGTAGATCATGCCGATGGCATTGCCCAGCCCCGGCGCCACATGCAGGTTGGCCACCGCGGTGCGCCCGGTGCTGCGGGCGTAGTAGCTGGCCGCACCCACCGCCACACCTTCGTGCAGGTGAACGACGTAGCCCACCGACGGATGATCGGCCAGGGCGTCGAGCAGCGGGCTTTCGGTCGTGCCGGGGTTGCCGAAGATCTGCTCGACACCGTGGGCGACCAGGCTCTGCATGAAGACCTCGTGTCCGCGCATTTTTTGCTCCTTGATTTTGTTGT
>JAYVOV010000523.1:0-4184 GCA_043757735.1 Burkholderiaceae bacterium | reverse complement strand
CGCTGTATGACATTCAAGGCTCGCTCGCGCACGCCGACATGCTGCACGCCTGCGGCCTGCTGTCCGAGGCCGACCTCGATGCCATCAGCAATGGCTTGGCACGCATTCGAACCGACATCGAGAACGACTCCTTTCGCTGGAGCCTCGACCTCGAAGACGTCCATCTGAATATCGAGAAGCGCCTCACCGACCTGGCCGGCGACGCGGGCAAGCGGCTGCACACCGCACGTTCGCGCAACGACCAGGTGGCCACCGACATCAGGCTCTGGCTGCGTGCGCAGATCGACGTCACCGTGCGCCTGCTGAGCGATCTTCAACGCTCGCTTCTCGATCTCGCGTCCAGGCATGCCGATACCATCATGCCCGGCTTCACCCACCTCCAGGTTGCGCAGCCGATCACCTTCGGCCATCACCTCATGGCGTACGTCGAGATGTTCGCGCGCGACGTCGAGCGCATGACCGACTGCCGGCGT
Organism: Burkholderiaceae bacterium; assembly: GCA_043757735.1. Taxonomy (GTDB): domain Bacteria; phylum Pseudomonadota; class Gammaproteobacteria; order Burkholderiales; family Burkholderiaceae_E; genus Quisquiliibacterium. The sequence goes on along the minus strand of JAYVOV010000523.1, from coordinate 3,711 downwards.
CGGGTCAATCGCCTGCCCCTGGGCGCGGCCGCGCTGGCCGGCACCAGCTACCCCATCGACCGCGAGCGGGTTGCCCGCACGCTGGGCTTCGAAGGCATCTGCGAAAACTCGCTCGACGCGGTCTCGGATCGCGATTTCGCCATCGAATTCTGCGCTGCCGCCGCGCTGGTCATGACCCACATCTCGCGGCTGTCGGAAGAACTCGTGATCTGGATGTCGCCGCGGGTGGGCTTCATCGACCTGCCCGATCGCTTTTGCACCGGCTCGTCGATCATGCCGCAGAAAAAAAACCCCGACGTCCCGGAGCTCGCGCGCGGCAAGAGCGGCCGCGTCACCGGCCATCTGATGGCACTGCTGATGCTGATGAAAGGCCAGCCGCTGGCCTATAACAAGGACAATCAGGAAGACAAGGAGCCGCTGTTCGACACCGTCGACACGGTGCACGAGACGCTGCGCATCTTTGCCGACATGATCCCCGGCATCGAAGTACGTGCCGAGCGCATGCGCCAGGCAGCCTTCGAGGGGTTCTCCACCGCCACCGACCTGGCTGATTACCTGGTTCGCCGCGGCCTGCCGTTTCGGGATGCTCACGAGGTGGTTGCCCGTGCGGTGCGCCATGCGGCGGGCCTCGGGCGCGACCTCTCCGAACTCAGTCTGGAAGACCTGCGCATCTTCTCGCCCGAAATCGGCGACGACGTCTTCGAGTCCCTCACCCTGGAAGGCTCGGTGGCCTCGCGCAAGCACATCGGCGGCACGGCGCCGGAGCAGGTGCGCGCAGCTATTCAGCGGGCGCGCGAACGGCTGCCCTGACTTGGCCGAGCGACGCCGGCGCGCGATCAGCTGGTTTGCCGTGGTCGCGCGACGCCGGCGCACGACCACGCATTGGGGCCGCCTGCCAGGTGCGCTCGCCTGATCAGGGAAACCCCGATCCTTGCGGGGCCTGAGTTTCGTAGGCTAATCTCCAGCTGACCGGTTCAAACTGCCGGCGAAGTCAAAATTACTATTGGAGAGAGACAAATGTCGCGTCGTAGTTTCCTGTCGACGGCTGCCACTGGCGGGGTGATCCTCGGAGCCCCCGCCATCATCAGCGCGCAACCCAGCGTCCGGTGGCGCATGCCATCGAGCTTCCCCAAAAACCTCGACACCCTCTACGGCTCCGCCGAGACGATTGCCAAGTACGTCACGACGATGACCAACGGCAAGTTCACCATCACCGCCCACGCGGCCGGCGAAATCGTCCCAGGCCTGCAGGTGCTCGATGCGGTCCAGGCGGGCACCGTGGAAGCCGGCCAGACGGCGATGTACTACTACTTCGGCAAAGACCCGACATTCGCCTTCGACACCGCAGTGCCCTTCGGCCTGAATTGTCGGCAGCAGCAGGCATGGGTCATGGATGGCGGCGGCGCCGCGCTGATGAACGAGTTCCTGCGGGAGTACAACGTCCACAACGTCGGCATCTGCGGCAATACCGGTGCGCAGATGGGCGGCTGGTTCCGCAAGGAAATCAACACTGTGGAAGACCTGAAAGGCTTGAAGTTCCGCTGCGGCGGACCGGCCGGGCAGGTGCTCGCAAAGCTCGGGGTTGTGCCCCAGCAGATCGCCGGCGGCGACATCTACCCGTCGCTCGAAAAAGGCACGATCGACGCGGCCGAATGGGTGGGCCCTTACGATGACGAAAAACTGGGCTTTGCCAAAGTGGCCAAGTACTACTACTACCCCGGCTGGTGGGAGGGTGGTCCGAGCATCAGCATGATCGTCAACATCAAGGCCTGGGAGTCGCTCACGCCCGACTACAAGGCCATCTTGCAGGCGGCCAGCAGCCATGCCTACGCCGAGTGCATGGCCAAGTACGACTCGCGCAACGCTGCCTCGCTCAAGCGCCTGATTGCCAGTGGCGCCATCTTGAAGGCGTTCCCGCGCCCGGTGATGGAAGCCTGCTACAAGGCCTCTGAAGAATGGTTCGCCGAGAACAACGCCAAGAACCCGAAGTTCAAGAAAGTTCACGACAACTGGGTCAAGTTCCGCGCCGAATCGATCAGCTGGTTCCGGGTAACCGAGAACACTTTCGACGACTTCATGGCGTCGACACAGTCGCGCCGCTGAACAGCGCCCCTCGGAGGTCGGCACGGTCAGACCCTGCCGATCTTGTCAGGCGCCGTCGGGCGCCTTTTTGTTGTGCGCCCCGCATGGGCGCTCAATCGCCCTGCGCGCGTTGACAGAAGCGCCGCTACGCCTGTGTGGCTCGGGCAAGCCCCAATTGAAAGGAAGGCCGGCTGGTGGGAAGGTGGCCCGGCCCTGCACAGCATCGTGAACCAGAAGGTGCTGGCCGCGCTGCCGCCCGACTACCGCGCGGCCTGGGAGGCGGCCAGCGAAGCCTCCGGGCGCCTACTTGGTCGTCTTTTGCGACTCGTCCTGGATCTGTTTTTGCAGCATCTTGCCGAGGTCTTCCTCGTCGCCCTTGCCGCCAGACTTGTCGTCTGTTCCACCGCCGCCGGGTGCGTTCTTGGGTTCGTCACCGACCGATTGAACCTCGATCTTGACATTGTCGAGATCGACTACCACTTCTTTGTCCAGCCACATGGTCACCATGCCGGGCCAGAAGATCAGGATCGCGACCAGGATGAGCTGCAGGAACACCCAGGGAATGGCGCCCAGGTAGATGTCTGAACTCTTGACTTCCTTGGGCGCAATGCCACGGAGATAAAACAGCGCAAAACCGAAGGGCGGGTGCATGAACGAAGTCTGCATGTTCACGCACAGCAGCACGCCAAACCAGATCAGGTCGATGCCCAGCTTGGCCGCCACCGGCGCGAGCATCGGAATGATGATGAAGGCGATCTCGAAGAAATCCAAGAAGAACGCCAGGAAGAACACGAACAGGTTGACCACCACCAGGAAGCCGACAACAGAGCCGCCCGTCAACGAGATCAGCATGTGCTCGATCCACACGCCGCCATCGACGCCCTGGAAAACCAGCGAGAACACGGTGGAGCCCAGCAGGATGAAGATCACCATCGCGGTGATACGCCCGGTCGTCTCCATACCCTGGCGCACCAGTGTCCAGGTCAGCCGTCTGTTCATGGCAGCCAGCAGCATGGCACCGACCGCACCCATGGCACCCGCTTCGGTCGGCGTGGCCAGTCCCATGAAAATGGTGCCCAGGACCAGGAAGATCAGGACGATGGAGGGCACCATGCCCCACAGCACCTTCTTCCAGAGTGCCCAGCCGCTGACGGTGCGCGCCTCGGGCGGCAGCGGCGGCATCCACTGCGGTTTGAAGATCGAGACGGCGAAGATGTAGGCGATGAAGATCAGCGTCTGGGCGATAGAAGGGCCGATGGCGCCCTTGTACATGTCGCCCACCGACTTGCCCAGCTGGTCGGCCAGCACCACCAGCACCAGCGAAGGCGGGATCACCTGGGTGATGGTCCCCGCCGCGGCGATCACGCCGGTGCCCAGGCGCATGTTGTAACCATACTTCAGCATGATCGGCAGCGAGATCATGCCCATTGCGATAACCGAGGCGGCCACCGTGCCGGTGATCGCGCCAAGAATGGCGCCGACGATGATCACCGCATAGGCGAGCCCCCCGGGCACGGTGCCGAACAGCTGGCCGGTGCCTTCGAGCAGGTCTTCAGCCAGTCCGCATCGCTCGAGAATGGCCCCCATGAAGGTGAAGAAGGGAATCGCCAGCAGGAGGTCGTTGGACAG
>JAYVOV010000522.1:0-4193 GCA_043757735.1 Burkholderiaceae bacterium | reverse complement strand
ATGAGTTCCTTGCGGCCTTCGCCGGTATCGGGCTCGGAGTCATAGCGGGCGGCGGTCTTGCGCCAGGCCTCGGCCTGCGCGCGAACCGGGTCCGGTGTGGCCGCCCCCTGCATCAGAGCAGCTTCAGCCGCCGTGCGCAGCGTGGTCATCCGCATGGTCTTGGCCTGATAGAAATTCCAGAGATTGGAGGCCTCGATGTTGTAGCTCAGCGCCGAGGTCTGCGCCGCCTTGCCAAGCGTTTCGGAGAACGCCAGCACCAGGGCGAGGGTGGCGATCATCAGGGCAATGCCCCTGTGGGATGGGTCGACGTGGCCAGCGGCACCAGACATGGATCATGACTCCTGTAGAAATTCTTCACGATGCAGTCCGATCGCCTCTTGCACCGGGCGATCGGAGAAACTGAACAGTACCGTCTCTTCTTCGGCCTGCAGAGAAAGGCTGAACCAGGGCGGCACCACGAAATGATCTTTCGGGCCGAATTCGAACACATCCAGCCGATCGCCGCGCCGGATGCTCGCCTTGCCTTTGCCCTCCACCACCGAGTACACGGTGCTGTCGGTGGCGCGGTGCGGCTTGCCGCGAAACCCAGGTGGCAGCCATTGCAGGAAAGTGCCCAGGGTCGGCATGGCCCAGCCGCCGGTGATCGGGTTGGCATAGCGTAGGCGGATACCCTGCCAGTCGTCGATCGGCGCGTCGCGGCCCAGCGTGGCAACCGCTTCGCGGGAACGCTCGTACGGGTAGTTGAAGATCGGCGAGGTCCGACCAATGGACGGGAGAGCGAGCGGCATCAGGTTGTGCGCGAAACGCGCCTGACTGACACCAGTCGGCCGAGTCACGGGCTGCACCGCGGTGGCCAGGTTCTCGGCGAAGGTGGTGCCGAACAGGCGCAGGATCGGAATGTCCAGACCGTCCAGCCAGACCACCGGTTGCGCGCTGCCTGCCATACCTTCGTTGCCGTGGTCGTGCCACGTCCATGAGGGCGTGATGATGAAATCGCCCGGCCTCATCAGGGTTCGCTCACCATCGACCGCGGTGTAGGCGCCAGCACCATCGACGATGAAGCGCAGCGCCGACTGCGTGTGACGGTGACTGGGCGCCACTTCGTTGGGCAAGATGAGTTGAAGGCCGGCATACAGGCTCGGGGTGATCACCGACTGCCCGCGCATCGCAGGATTCTCGAGGATGAGCACGCGGCGCACGGCTTCTTCGGCGCTGATCAGCGAGCCGGATTCGGTCAGGAAGGGGGCGACATCTCGCCAGTGCCAGCAGGCGGGCAGCGCCACAATTGCCGGCTCGGACGGAACCAGTGCGTGCAGAACTTCCCAGAGCGGGGCCATGTTCACGCCATCGAGCCGGCGATAGAAGTCTTCGCGGCGCGGTGCATCGGGATGGGCAGTCGACGCTGTGCTCATGGCGAATCTACTCGGTTGAAAAACTGGACGCATTCTATGCCAGCGGGATTGCCGCCGGTCGGTGGCGCTGATGCGGTCCTGCGACAGCTCGCGCCGTCCGCGCCATTCGCGCCGCCCTTCGTCCGTCTGCGGCTCATCGGGCTCGTGCCACGCCCATCATTGGCCGACAAACATACATAAACCCACAGTCAGGAATCACCATGGAAGAAGCACTGCCCGACGTACTGCACCATCTCGGACGACGTTTCGCGCTGGTCGAGAGGCCGCTGGATGCGTACTTCAATCTGATCGGCGAGCGCCCCCGTCTGCAGGTATCCGCCGCCAGGATGGATGTTCCGTATCGCGCCCGCTGGGCGATCGAAGACGGCTGGTTTTACCTCATCTCGCTCGAAGGCCATTGGCACGATGGCGCGACGCTGCGCCTGCACCAGATGTTTCCGTTTGCCGGCCCCAAGGTGTTCGCCGCCTGGATGAGCGGCACGGTGCATGGTTATCGCGAAGAAGCAGCCACGATGCCCGATCTGGAGTCGTCGACGCTGCGTCGCTACCCGGATCTGGTGTTGACGATGCATTGCGGTCGGGTCGCCTCGAGCGGAAATCCGAGCGAGATCCGGACTCAGGACTCGACCCGGCTTGCCCTCGCCCACAGGCGCCAGGCGGCGTACGAGGCGAGCGTCGCACAGACTGCGCATGAAAACATGACGACGGTATAGGCGCCGGTACGATCAAAGGCCGCGCCGGCCAGCACCGGCCCGGCCAGATTGCCGAAGGCCGCCGCAGTGTAGAGCGTGCCGAGTATCGCCGCCACTGACCGACCGCCGAAGAGGTCCATGCACAGCGGCGGCAGCAGCGACACGATGCCGCCGTAGAACAAGCCGAAGGCCGCGGCGAACATCGCCAGCACGGTGTATCCCGGCGCCAGGTACCAGAGACCATAGGACGCACCCAGCAAGGCCTGGGCGAGCACCAGGGTGCGCATGCGCCCCAGCCGATCAGCCAGCCAGCCGATGCCGAAGCGCCCGATCAGGCTGCCCGTGCCGATCAGGCCGATCAGCGCGACTGCCTGGTTCTGGGGGATCCCGATGTCGCGCGCATGCACCGAGAGATGGGCGAAGGGCGTGAACATCGCCGGGCCGCACAGCAGCAAAGACAGATACAGCCACCAGAAATCGCGCCCCATCACCGCTTCTCGCAGGCGGGCGCCCGCCAGCGCCTGGCCGGCCCGCCCGCTGCGCGGCAGCGGCGGGTCGCCATCCGGGCCGCTGCCGCGGCGAGCCGGATCGCGTTCCAGCAGCAGAGTTGCCGCCAGGCCGACGACTGCGACTGCGACCGCCACCGTGCGCAGGCCGTCGCGCCAGCCGCTCGACTCGATCAGTTGACTGGCCAGCAGCGGCACCACCAGTGTGCCGGCGCCGATGCCGGCACTCGCGATGCCCGAGGCAAGCCCGCGCTGCCGGTTGAACCAGGGCTGCACCGAGCCGATGCTGGGGGTGTAGACCAGGGCGATCCCCAGGCCCATGCCCAGTCCGTAGAAAACATAGACCCAAAGCAGCCGGTCGGCGCAGCTCGCAGCCAGCAGGGAGCCAGCCAGAATCAAGATGCCGACCGAGGTGGTGAGGCGCGGGCCGAATCGATCCGACAAAGCACCGCCCAGGGCGCCCAGCACGAAATAGGTCAGGCCGGACAGCCCGAAAACCAGCGCAACATCGGCGCGCTGCGCGGCGAACTCCAGGGCGAACGAAGCGAAGAAGGCGGCGAAAGAATAAGCGGCGCCGAAGATGACTCCGAGCGCGACGAAGGTGGCCCACACGACCACCCAGCCGTAGAAGAATTTCCTGGGCATCGGGCAGGATACTCTGCCAGGCGCAGCCGGTCTGGAGGCGCACCGTTCGGTGCGCGATGCCTCAGTTCAGCAGGTTTTTTGGATCACAGAGCGAGCGCACGGTCCAGTCCAGCACTCGCATGCCTTTGGTCTGAGCGGTCAGTTCTTCGGCCTGCTTTTCAAGCAGATCGGAACGATCAGTCAGGCTGTACGCGTTGCATTCGGATGCTTGCAGTTCGGCGTGATCAAGGAGCAGAGCCATGGTTACCTCCGGGTTTCCCTGATCTTCGGCCTGTGCGGTCCCATCAGGAGCACTTCGCCGATGGTGACAGCGAACTACGCGACAGACGGTGAAACGGAGTTGCGACCCGGTGGCATGGCGGCCGCGCTGTGCGCAGCAGCGCCCATGGCGGCCGGTGCTCAGACGCCGATCAGGCCATTGGTGCGGAACAGGCGGGCGACGCTCCACTGCAGTACATCGGCTTCGTAGCCGCCCTGGCGGACGTTGCTGTCCGGTGCAACCACCCGACGGAATGCCGCTTCAGGCAGGGCATACAAGCCGTGCGCATTGCATTCCGATTCGTGGAGTTCAGCGGGTTCGAGCAGCGGGTTCATGGCGGGCCTCGGTCAGGTGATTTGCCTTGTGCATCGGCCCAGGCAGGGTCGGTGAAGTCGATGGATGAAGGCTCTCATGTCCGATGCCCCGCGTATATCCAACTGAAGGAGGAGGCGTGCGACAATTCTCACTTCGATTGAAACCAATGGGTGCAGTCCCAGCGTCAATCGGCGCAATCCATTTGACGCCGGCTTGGCCGGCACTACGCCCTATGACTTAGCTCAGTCGCTGCCCGCGAGACGATATCGTCGCAATGGACGGTGGGCAAGCGGGCGGGGGTTCCCCTACCATCGGGGTTTGCGCACGCCCCACATTTCACCAAAGGAAACACCATGGCTCAAGC
>JAYVOV010000521.1:0-4195 GCA_043757735.1 Burkholderiaceae bacterium | reverse complement strand
ACAAGCCAGAGCCGCCGTTCAGCATGAGCGTGTTCGGTCAGCCGCTGAACGCCGATCGATGGCTGTATTTCTTCTCCTTGTTTGTCGCGCTGATCATGTTTCTGATCGCCTGGAATCTGCTGCGCGGGCGGGTTGGCCGGGCATTGGTGGCGATTCGCGATCACCCCATCGCCGCCGCCGCGATGGGCATCAACCTGCCGGTGTTCAAGTCGATCACCTTCGGAATTTCAGCCGCCTTCACCGGAGTGGCGGGCGCCATCGGTGCGATCGTGGTGGCCTTCGTGGCGCCCGACAGCTTCACGGTGTTCCTGTCGATCACCTTCCTGGTCGGCGTGGTGATCGGTGGTCTGGCCTCGATACCTGGCGCCATCTTCGGGGCGATCTTCATTCAGTTCGTGCCGAACATCGCCGATGAGATCTCGAAGTCGGCGCCCTGGGCCATCTACGGCGTCTTCCTGATCGTCTTCATGTACCTCATGCCCACCGGTGTCATGGGCCTGGTCATGAAAATCGTGCATGCCATTCGAAAGCCTGCTGCTGCCAAAGCTGCGACGGGCGGTCAACCCTAGTCGAGCCGAGCGCGTTCTGGTCGGACGCGCTTCTCTTCTGAAACGTCAGTACCACACACGGAGACAAACCATGGATCGCAGAATCTTCGGAACCGGTGTCGCCGGCATTGCGGCTGTCCTGATCAGTGGCAGCGCGATTGCTCAGAAAAAATACGACATAGGTGCAAACGACAAAGAGATCAAGATCGGCAACATCAATCCTTACTCGGGGCCGGCCTCGGCCTACGGCACGATCGGCAAGTCGATCGGCGCCTACTTCGACAAGGTGAATGCGGAGGGCGGCATCAATGGCCGCAAGATCAAATTCATCTCGCTAGACGACGGCTATAACCCGGCCAAGACGGTCGAGCAGGCGCGCAAGCTGGTCGAGGAAGAAGAAGTGCTGCTTCTGTTCAACCCGCTCGGCACGCCACCCAATTCGGCCATTCACCGTTACATGAACCAGAAGAAAGTGCCGCAGCTCTTCGTGGCAACTGGCGCCACCAAGTGGGGCGACCCGAAAAACTATCCGTGGACGATGGGCTGGCAGCCTAACTATCAGGCGGAGTCGAAGATCTACGTCGAGCACATTCTTGAGACCAAGCCCAACGCGAAGATCGGCATCCTTTACCAGAATGACGATTACGGCAAAGACTACCTGAAGGGCTTTGAAGACGCTCTGGGCGACAAGGCCAAGACGATGATCGTATCGAAGCTGAGCTACGAGGTGACTGATCCCACGGTCGATAGCCAGATGGTGTCGCTGAAGGCTTCGGGTGCCGATGTCTTCTACAACATCACGACGCCGAAGTTCGCGGCCCAGGCAATCCGGAAGTCGAAGGAGATCGGCTGGCAGCCGATGCACTTCCTGAACAGCGTGTCGTCTTCGGTGGGCGCAGTGCTCAATCCCGCCGGGGCGGAAAACGCGATCGGCATCGTCAGCGTGCAGTACATCAAGGATCCAACCGATCCTCAGTGGGCGGGCACCAAGGAGATGAACGACTGGCTCGACTACATGAAGAAGTATTACCCCGGCGGCGACCTCAAGGACGCGTTCAATGCCTATGGGTATAGCGTGGCGCAGACCATGGTGCAGCTCCTGAAACAGTGCGGCGATGATCTCACCCGTGCCAATGTCATGAAGCAGGCGGCCAATCTCGACTTCACCTTGCCGCTTCTGCTGCCAGGTGTGAACGTCAAAACTTCGGCCGACGATTTTTACCCGATCGAGCGCGAGCAGCTCATCCGGTTCACGGGCAAGAGTTGGGAGCGTTTCGGCCGGATCTACGGGCGCTGAGCCCTCTCAGGTCGGTGCGACGGGCGGGACCCGTTGCGCCGCGAGTCAATCGCGCCACAGCTCCGAAACGAGCTGTGGCGTTTTGTTAGTGGAATCGAAATCTCAGGGTATCGATCCTCTCCATGTCTGGCTGTGGCAATCTGCGGCCGGGTGAACATCGCCATGGGTGCGTGGCACTAACCTGATGCGCGGACTCGTCCGCGCGTGCCTATCGAACATTCGATCAAAACGAGGAGATTTCCGGATGAACAAGAGACTGTTGGCAGGCTGGCTGGTTGTCGCCGCGTCCGCCATGGCTGCGGCCCCGAGCTGGGCCCAGAAGCAATACGACGCGGGCGCCACCGACAAAGAAATCAAGATTGGCGGCATCAGCCCGTATTCGGGCCCTGCATCCACGTATGGCACGATCGGCAAAGCGATCAAAGCCTACTTCGACAAGGTCAACGCCGAGGGCGGCGTCAATGGTCGAAAGCTCAACTTCATTTCTTACGACGACGGCTACAATCCGGCGAAAACCGTGGAAATGGCCCGCCGGCTCGTTGAGCAGGACGAAGTCCTGTTGCTCTTCAACGTGCTGGGCACGCCGCCCAATTCGGCGATTCACAAGTACATGAACCAGAAGAAGGTGCCGCAGCTGTTCAACGCCACCGGCGCTACCAAGTGGGGCGACCCGAAAAACTATCCCTGGACGATCGGCTGGCAGCCGAGCTATCAATCTGAAGCCAAGATCTTCGCGCTGCATATCCTTGAGACCAAGCCCAACGCCAAGATCGGCATCCTTTATCAGAATGACGACTACGGCAAGGACTACCTGAAGGGCTTCGAAGACGCCTTGGGCGACAAGGCCAAGACGATGATCGTCACGAAGCTGAGCTACGAGGCGACGGACCCCACGATCGACAGCCAGATGGTGTCCTTGAAGGCTTCAGGTGCTGACACCTTCTTCAATATCACCATCCCGAAGTTCGCCGCGCAGGCGATCAAGAAGGCGGCCGAGATCGGCTGGAAGCCCACCCACTACCTGAACGGCGTGTCGTCTTCGGTGGCTTCGGTGATCATCCCGGCTGGCGCGCAGAATTCGATCGACGTGATGACTGCCTATTTCCTCAAGGACCCGACCGATATCCAATGGCAGTCCACCAGGGAGTACAAGGACTGGCTCGAGTGGATGCAGAAGTACTACCCGCAGGGCGACCTGAAAGATTCCAACAACGTGTACGGTTATACGGTGTCGCAGACGCTGATCGAAGTGCTCAAGCGGGCGGGCGACAACCTGACGCGCGAGAACATCATGAAGGTCGCGTCGAACCTGGAAATCAGCCTGCCGATGCTGCTGCCCGGGGTGAATGTCAAGACCGGTCAGGATGACTTCTATCCGGTCGAGCGCCAGCAGCTGCAGCGCTGGGACGGCAAGGGCTGGGTGTTGTTCGGCAAGATTTACGGCCGCTGATGGTTCTCCGGCGCTGACGGCTCGTTCGTCAGCGTCAGATCAGGAAACGCCGCCGCGCGAGCTTCGCGCGGCGGCGCTTTTTCCGTGTGGGCCTCGTAGAATGGGTCGCTTCTGGCCACCGGCTTTGCAGGGGGAGCGATGAAGATACTGTTGACGGGTGCTGGCGGCGATATCGGCCGTCGGTTGCGGCCGATGCTGCGCGAGATCTACGGCGCGGTCCGGGTATCCGACCGCGAACCCCTTCGCGACCTGTACCCGGGCGAGGAGTTCATTCAGGCCGAGCTGGCCGATCCGGTCGCCGTCGGCCGGGCGATGGAAGGCATAGACGGCGTCGTGCACTTGGGCGGCTTTTCGGTTGAAGGCCCCTGGCAGACGCTGCTCAAATCCAATATCGAGGGCTGCTACAACGTGTTCGAGGCTGCCCGGGCCGCGGGCGTGCAGCGGGTAGTCTTCGCGTCGTCCAATCATGCGGTGGGCTTTTACACGCGTGAGCAGTCGATCGACCACACGGTGAGCGTGCGTCCCGACAGCCGCTATGGCGTCACCAAAGCCTTCGGCGAAGCGCTGGGCGCTATGTATGCCGACAAGTTCGGCCTGCGGGTGACTTGTCTGCGCATCGGCAATGTTGGCGATGCACCGATCGATCGCCGGCGCCTGTCGATCTGGCTCCATGCGGCTGACCTGATGCAATTGGTGCGGATCGGTCTGGAGCATCCGGATGTCCAATACGAGATTCTCTATGGCGCGTCGGACAACGCCCGGGCCTGGTGGGACAACCGGCGCGCGCATGAATTGGGCTATCGTCCCCAGGCGCGCTCGGAAGACTTCGCCGCGCAGGTGCTGGATCGGGCAGAGACGCCGGATGCCATCGGCGATCGTTATCAGGGCGGCGCATTCTGC
>JAYVOV010000520.1:0-4201 GCA_043757735.1 Burkholderiaceae bacterium | reverse complement strand
TCTCGTGATCAATCTCTGTTTCCGACAAAATCAAAGCTGCCTGCTGCAGCACCTTCTCTGCCTCAAGAGAGCGTGCGCTACCCAGATCGAAGGCCTCGCTTACCAGCCATCTGGACACGTCCCCCAGCCGCACGAAGGGCCGGCGACTGAACGCCACTGTGGCCACGTCATTCCCATTCGGGCGCAACAAGTCCAGGTCCCACCAGGCATCCCGCTGCTCGTCGAACATGGGCTCGACCGAGGCCATCACCAGCGGCGAATGCGTTACTGCAATCAGCTGCACTTGGGCAGAAGCGATCAGCTGCGACATCACCTGCAGCAGGGCTGGGATAACCGTTCGTTGCCATCTGGGGTGAAGGTGAGACTCCACCTCGTCGATCAGAAAGGTGGTCTTGGTTTCGGGCTCCTCGCCCATCAACTCCTTGGCTTTCAGGTGTTCTTCCCAGCACCAGACCAAGAAATATGCCAAAGAAATGATTCGCCGCATGCCAGAAGACGCATGCACCACCGCGACTTCTTGCCCATAGGGCATTTTCAGCGTCGGCATGTCACGCACGTCATCCAGGCTGATGCGGGTCAGCGCCCCGGGCAACAGACTTTCAGCGGTTGAGGGCGAAAGCGCAGCCAGGACCGCAGCCAGGCTTTCGAAAGCCCGGCCTTTTTCCTTTTGCCAGCTCGCCCAGTCGCGAATCAGGCCATTGCACAGCCAGGTGCCATCCTCGCGCTGCAGCCCGTCCCAAACCTCCTTGGGACTGAACACATAGGCTGGCGGACGATCCAGGGCTTCCTCCGCTTTGGTTCTCCAATAGTTGCGCGCCGGATCCCACACGGCAAAACTGCCGTCCGCCATGGCGTAGAACACCAACCCGGGGTTCGCGGGGCGCCCCTGTGGAATGCTCCAGTTCTGCAACCGCGGCTCAAAGGTGCTGACATGCTTCTTGGTCTTTACGACGCCGGTAAAGGAGAAGTCAATCTCTGCCTTTGTCTTCTTGTCGGTGGCCAAGGCCACCTTGCCTGAGGTCAGTCGAGAATTCACTTCGCCGGGCCATTTGCGCGTCATCGCCCACCAGGCAATATCCAGCAGAAAGCTCTTTCCCAGGCCGTTGTCACCCGTGATCAGGTTAAGCCGGTTGGCCAAATCTAGCTTGGTATCGGCAGGGCCAATGTTCGTCAGTGCCAAGTGTTTCAGCATTGCTTCTTCCCTGTCAGGGCAAATAGTCTCACCACCTGATCAGACAGCGTGGTCGTCCGCGCATCAATCTGCTCAACGCCCCATGCTTCGGCCATTGCGAGTTCAGCATTGAGTTTGAGGCCATTCTTGTAGCCCACCTCACGGCCCTTGCTGTCGGTGCGGTCGCGCTTTTCCTGGAAGCGCTTGTTGCCCAGCGCGCTGTTGAAGCCCGAAATCGTCAAGTTGCCGAGCTTGTGGACGTGCGTCTCTTGAATGGCCTTGGCCTTCTGCGCATCGCCGCCCGCGATCATGGTCACCCAAGACGTGGGAATGTTGTCGCCCTGCGGGAAGAGGTGCTCGATCGTCCACACAAAGAGCTTGCCCTCGTACTTTCACAGATCGACCCAGGTTTCCTTGGTCATGCTCTGTTCGGCCAAGGCGCACAGCACAAACCGGGTGACCCCGGCGTTCTCCTCGTAGATGGCGCCTTCCAGCTTGCTGCGGAAGGTCTCATCGCTGGCCGAAACCGCCAGCAGTTCGTCTCGCATGGTCGTCACCACGGCTTCGCCCGAGCGGTCGGCCACCTTGTCGATGGCGGCCATGAACAGGCGCGTCAGGTCGCGCGTGGGTGGCGTGTCGGTGAGGTTGCGTCGAACGAAGCAGCACACCAGCAGTTGTGCGATCTCTTCCAACTGCGCCACGTCGATGGCCAGCGCTTCCCGCCGCACCAGCAGGTACAGCATCAACGGGTAGGAAGGCGCGCCCTGAATGCGGTCCAGGTCCTTCAGCGGTTTGTCCAGCGGTGCCCAGGCTTCGTCCACCTTGCCGGGCTCAGTGGTCTCAAGGCGGGCCAGCAGCTTGTTCTTAATGAGGTCGATGGCCGTGAGCGGCATGCCCCGGTTGTTGAGTGACTCGAACAGCGTGTAGGCATCGGCGTGGCTGGCCACCTCGATCTTCACCAGGCAGGCCTGGCTCACCTTGTCCAGGAAGGTCCTGATCGATGCCAGGCGATCGTTCTCGCCGTCCACCCTCTCTTCGAGGCGAGCCTGGAAGTACCGGAAGTACCGGAAGTACCGGAAGGCGCGGAAGATCTTGCGGTTGCCGGCGTATGCCGGCGCATCACACTGGCTGATCACGCCCACGTCGGACAAGACGGCGCGGTAGTCGTTCTGGTTGTTGTTCTGGATCTGTGGGATGACGCGCAGTTGGTCGTCTCCCTTCTTCAGCACCAGCTTGCGCTTGAGGTTGATCAGCTCCACGCGCTGGTCGTCGTCCAGGCCCTTTTCATGCCGCTTCAGCGACTGGTACAGCGCGGCGAACAGCAGCGACAGCGTCGTCAGCCGCTGCTGGCCGTCCACCACCTCCAGGCGCTGCACCGCCAGGGTGTTGGTGGTCTGGTTGATGCAGATGATCGAGCCCAGAAAGTACCCGGGGTCGTTCTCTACTACGTCATCGAATAGCGCCTCCCACTGGTCCATCTTCCACGTGTATTCGCGCTGATAGCGCGGGATCGCACAGACCACACCTGCTTCGATGTCAAAGAGTTGCGAGACCGGGTAGTTGTTGACCGACTTGGTCATAGGGACTCAATCACCTCAGCCGTTTGCCGGTTGACGAGTTGCGAGAGCGGTCATCGAGTATCGAGATTGTTGCCGATGGGTCGCCAGGTCAGGCGAACTGAAGTTCAATCTTGCCGGCGCGGCGGCGCATCGGGCCGACAACGATCTTGACATCGCGGCCCAGCTTCGTCACCAGTTCCAGCAGCTTGGCTTCGCTCACTCCCCGGAACTGCCCGCGGGTGATGCGGGAGACCTTGGACTGGTCGATACCCAGCAGCTCGGCCGCGTCTTGTTGGGTCAGCCGGCGCGCCTTGATCGCCCTGGCGATTTCGGCCGCGAGCTGGGACTTGCGCTGCATTTCGGCGGCGTCGGCATAGCCCAGGTCGGCGTACACGTTGGTGCTGCTTTCTTCGATCGTGATCTCGGTGTTGCGGGTCATCGACGTGCTCCTTGTTGGGCCTGCCAGGCCTCGAAATCCTGCTTCGCCGCCTTCAGTCTGGCGTGGACCAGGTCCATGTCTTCTTTCGGGGTCTTGATGCCGCGATCGTCTTCCACCACCTCCAGCACGCCGGCCGAACCGAAGCCGGTCAAGACTTTAGTGTCCTGGTGCTTGCCGCCAGCCTGTGCGAGGTCGATGGCATGGCCGAACAGGTCCTTGATGTCTTTCGGCATGGCATCCAGATCGCGCTTGGCGTAGCCAACCCATTTCAGCGGCTTGCGAGGCTGCTTCGACATCATGGCCATGATGCCAATTTGGACATATGGGTGTCAATGCGAGGCAACGATGGCGGCCTTCGCTCTCGTGACTGTCGTCATGCTGTGGGTTGGAGCCGGGCGCAAACGGGTCCTGGGCGTGCCCCCGCAGCGCGCTGCCCGGCCGTTGCGCTGCGCGTCGAGCCACCTGCTTGTGGCCGACGTCGCGCTCCTGAACGGCGGCCATCCCTCCCGCGAGCTCGCCGCCACCCTCCGCGCTCGTTGGCGCGCAGGGCAGCGCCGGACTGCGGACAGCGGACTGCGGACTGCGGCCCGTTCCCGTGCCCGGGGTTGCGGGCTTGGGTTCCTTCACGCTGCGCGTGAACGACGCTCGCTTGACGAGCTGACCGTCGTTCCGATCACTGCGCTGCGCGTCGTTCGCTGCACGCCGGCCAGATCGTCACCCCGGTCACCGGCTACGCCCGATGCCGGGCCGCTGAATGCATTGGAATGCCCTGGACTTCCACATCGCGTTCCAACTCGGGCGCACGTTCGAGACGGCGCCGGAGACCGAGTGCATCGTGCTGTCCCAGGACAAGGGCTACGACCCTTTGCTGGTGCATCTGAACAAGAAGGGGCTGGCCTGCCGACGCATCCTCCGCTTGGAGGCGCTGGGTGAGCCCGACAGCGTCAAGTTGCTGGTTCGTGCGAAGCACAACCGCAAGTTGCAGGACGAACAGGAGCGCTTGTTCGAGACCATCCGCGCCAAGCCGGTCGT
>JAYVOV010000519.1:0-4209 GCA_043757735.1 Burkholderiaceae bacterium | reverse complement strand
CCTGCCGGCGGTGGCACCGGCGCCGCGTGCCGCAATGACCACCGCCATGCTGAGCACGCCAGCTATGACGCTGCCCGGCGAGAGCGGCGACGGGCCGCGCCCGCAGCTGCCCTTCGACGAAGCCGCCTACCGCCTGGCCTTCGACGTCTTCGTCGGCAACCGCAATCTGGCCGACGCCGTGCGCGTGGCCGAATCAGCGATTCGCCAGAACCCCGGCGCACGCGCCTGGCGCGAGCGGCTCGCGCAAGTGGCCGAATGGTCGAGCCGCTCATCGATCGCCCTGGCGCAATGGCTGCACATCGCCTCGACCAGCAGTGAAAAAACCGCCTGGATGCAGGTCAAGCGGCTGGCCGAGGCGACCCATGATCATGAAACGCTGATGAAATTTCTGCGTTGGGAAGCCGAGTCGAGCCCGCCCAGCGACGAGATGGATCTCAAGGTCGCTGGCACCTACGAGTACCTCGGACAACCCGAGCAGGCGATCGCCTGGCTGCGTTCGCGGATCGCGAGCCGTGGCGCTGCCAGCACCCTGGTTCTGCGTGACCGGATCACCGATCTGGCGCAGATCAGCGGCAAGGTCCGCCTGCTCGAGAACCAGTTGCGCGCAGCCCTGGCCACCGACGGACCGCGCATCGAGGCAACCATGCGGCTGGCCAATCTGCTGTGGGGCCAGGCGCGCCTGACCGATGCGCTCGGCGCGCTGCAGCCGATGCGCGCGTTCGCCAGCGACCCGGCACGCTACGACGAAAAGGCTGAGCGCCAGTGGGGCTTCTGGGATCTCCACACCCGGCTGGCCACCCGCCTGCAGCGCGAGGACGACGCGATCCTTTCCTTCCTGCAACTGCTGCGGCTGCGCTCGGCAAGCGCCAGCGATCTGCGCGAGTTGTCGATGCTCGCCGAAGGTCGATCGATCCGGGCGGCGGCTGATGTCAGTGAGTTCGGCTGGTACCAGCATCGCGATCCGGCGCAGCTCGAACGGGTCTACGGCCTGCTGCTCGCGCTGCGCGACTACCCGCGACTCGAGCGGCTGCTGGTCTCGCTCGACGCGCAGCAGCGCAGCCGCTTCGAGAGCGACCCCAGTCTGCTGCGGGCGCGCGCCGAGCATCGCCAGGCGGCCGGTCGGTTTGCGCAAGCGCGACGCGATCTCGAACGCGCCATCGAACTGGCGCCCGGCGAACCGCAGGCGCCGGCGCAGCTCGTCTGGCTGCTGCTCGCGCAGAAAGACGCGCTGGCGCTGCGCCAGGTGCTGATGCGCTTCGAGCCGCAGGCCGCCGCGACGCCGTTGTTGTGGGCACCCTTCGGGGCCGCCTACATGGCGATGAACGAACCGCAGCGCGCGATCCCGTTCTTTCACCGCAAGGCCCACGAGGCCAACGACTACCTCTGGTGGCTGGCCTATGCCGACGCGCTGGGCGATGCCGGGCGCCATGATGCCGCCTGGACGCTGCGCCGGCGTGCCTGGACTGAACTGCGGCCGGCGGCGGTGGCCGGCACGCACGACGCACGCATGGCTTCGCGCGAACGGGTGGTGGCGCTGGCGCTGCAGTTCAGTCCGAGCGACCAAGCTCGTCGGCTGCTGCAGGGGATGCTCGAGGAGACGGCGTCCCTGACGCCACCGGCGGTTCTGCAGCCGCCGTCCGGCACCAGGCGGGCGGCAGGCGCGATCGCCGATCAGACACCCACCGATCTGCCTGGCCTGGCGGAGCGGATCGCCGTCTTGTTGCCGCTGGGCCAATCGGCGGCTGACACCATCGAACCCAGCTCGGCCGTCGCCGGCTCGATGCAGGCAGCTGTCCGTGAACTGGTTGTCTCGTACCTGATGACGCGCGAGTCGTTCGACTCCGCTCGCGCCTGGCTGCTTTCGCGCTATGCCGATGATCTCAGCCGTCCCGCCTGGGCACAACTCGCGCTGGCGCTGGCCGGGCGCGACCGCGTGCAGCTCGAACGCCTGCTCGATGACATGCCCGACTGGCTGCCCAAGCTCGAGAGCATCGACGCGATGCGCGCGACGCAGCGCTACGCCTCGGCCCAGACCCTGGCCTTCGACACCCTCGGCTCGCGCCCTGACAATCCGGACGCCCACCAGAGGGTCATGGACACCTTCGCCGACGCGGGCTCTTACGGCCAGCTCGCCTTCGGCGGCATCGAGCAGGGCGCCTTGCGAATTCACGGCCTGCGCGCCGAGACCGCGTGGGCCATCACTTCCGGATTGACCGCGCTGGGCGAATTCGACACCCTTCAGATGCGCTCGTCAGACAACGCCCAGCTGACCGGCCTGCCCGTCAGCGAGCACCGCATCTCGCTCGGGGTGCGCCGCCTGATCGACGACGGATGGTGGACCGCCAGGGTCTCGCATCGCGAGGGATTGCGCAGCCTGGTCGGCACGCAACTGCAATGGCAAGTCGGCACACCCGGACGCTGGCAGTTGGCCGGCACCTTCGGCATGCGTCAGACCGCCACCGAACTGGCTCTGCTGCGCGTTGGTGCGAGCAAAGACCATCTCGACATGCGCCTGACCTGGGCGGCCACCGCACGTGAATACTTGGCGGTGAATGTTTCGGCCGCGCGCTTTCGCACCCAACTCGACACGCCCCTGGGCGATGGTCTGGTCGGTGGAATCGAGGTCGGCCATCGCCTTCGCATCGATTATCCGGACATCACGCTGCGCCTGTCGGTGGTTCGATCAAACTACAGCGCCGAGCGTCAGTTCGACCCCCTGATCACAGCGCTGATCGGCACGGCGGTCAGCGATCCATTCTCAGTGTGGATACCGGCCTCGTCGTCGCAGGCCAATCTGTCGGTTGCCGTCGGCGAGAGCAGCGTCTTCGGCCAGAGCCGCGCGATCCGTCCGTACGCGCAAGCCGGCCTGCGCAGCAATTCGCTTACCGGCGCGGGCTACGACCTGCGGGCGGGCCTGGCGGGATCGCTGATCGGCGCCGATCGTCTCCTGATCTTCGCCAGCGCGGTGAGCGCGGTCCCGGGCAATCCTCGAGGCAGCCGCGAACTCGGTGTTTCCTACCGATGGCGCTACTGAATCGCCAGGCGCGCATCGCCCGATGAAAACTGTCCGATCAGAACCGCCAGATTAGAACCGCCAAATCAGAACCGACCCATGAACGGAGCACACCTCGAATGACGTCCCCTGCGCTCGACACCGCGATTCGGCTGACGCACCGCCAGCGCTTCGGACTGGCGCTGTGGCCCTTGATCGGCCTGCTGCTGGCGGCCTGCACGACCGTCAATGTCCAGCCGGCCCCGAACATCGACTGGGCGGCGCCCTGGGCGCTGCTGCCGATCACCAACCACACCGAGACGCCACAGGCTGGCCTGCGCGCCGAAGCGATCATCGAGAGCCTCGTGCGCTCGCACGGTGTGTCCGATCTGCGCCGCTACCCGGCCAGCCTGGTCAACGAGTCGCTGTTCGAAAGCAGCGAGCGCAAAGCGGTCGAACAGGCCATTGCCTGGGGCCGCAGCGAACGGCTACGCTACGGTTTGACCGGCACGGTCGACGAGTGGCGCTACAAGGTCGGCGTCGATGGCGAACCGGCCGTCGGTATCACCCTCAAACTGATCGATCTGCAGACCGGTGCAGTGGTCTGGACCGCGGCTGGCAGCAAGACCGGCTGGAGCCGGGAGGCGTTGTCAGGCGTGGCTCAGAAGCTGATCGGACAACTCAGCGCGCCCCTGGCTCCGCCGCCACGACGGTGACGGCGGTGAGCGCGCCCAGGTCTGCATTGGAACGCTGTGCCGAACGGTTCTAGCCCGCGCCGCGCCCTCGTTGCCCGGGTATTCGCCGCGAGCATCCGGGCCTGGGATTCGCCTTCTTCAATCCTGCGGGTCCTGAGCGAGACCACCTTGTTCATCGGCGGAGCGCTCGCCTTGTCGGCCTGGCTGTCGCCGCGCGACCCGTTCGGGCTGGCCAGCCAGTTCCCGTGGCTGTGGATCGTTCCCGCGCTGCTCGCGCTGCGCTACGGCACGGTCGATGGCATATTGGGCACCTGCCTGCTGCTGGCCGCCTGGTTCGCCCTGCCCTGGCTGACCGGCGTCGCCCGGCCGGCCGAGTTCCCGCAACCGTATTTTCTTGGCGGCCTCGTGCTGGTGCTGATCTGCGGTCAGTTCGCCGACATCTGGAACGACCGCTATTCGCGTCTGCGGGCCGCCAACAGCTACCTCGACGAACGGCTGGCGGCGCTCACGCGCTCGCACTAC
>JAYVOV010000518.1:0-4236 GCA_043757735.1 Burkholderiaceae bacterium | reverse complement strand
GGGTGTCGGCCACCCGGACATGCACGCCGCCATTGGCGAAGATGTGCTCGAACGCGGTTCTGATGGCTTCGATGCCGATCAGCCGGGGGCCGTTCGGGTGCACGCAGGCGACATCGTCGTCATCGGACCACAAAGCCATCATGCCGGGCGCGTCGCCGCGCTGCATGGCGTCGTAGAACGCTTCTTCGGCGGCTTCGGCGGTGGCAAAGACAACGGCTCGTCTCATCGCAGCGGTGGCCGGGCTACCTGAACACGACAGTGCGATGCCCGTTGATCAGGACCCGATGCTCCAGGTGCCAGCGCACCGCGCGGGCCAGCACCACGGATTCGACGTCGCGGCCGATGGCGGTCAGCGCATCTGGCTGCATCGAGTGGTCGACGCGCTCCACGTCTTGTTCGATGATCGGGCCCTCGTCGAGATCGGCGGTGACATAGTGCGCGGTCGCGCCGATCAGCTTGACGCCCCGATCGTGGGCCTGCAGATACGGTTTGGCGCCCTTGAAGCTCGGCAGAAAACTGTGGTGAATGTTGATGGCACGTCCCGTCAGGCGAGCGCACAGGGTGGGCGACAGAATCTGCATGTAACGCGCCAGCACCACCAGGTCGATGTGCTCGCGCTCGACCATCTCGATGATGCGTTCTTCCTGTGCCAGCCTGGTGGCGCCGGTGACGGGCAGATAGAAGAAGGGAATTCGATAGCTGTGCGCCAGCGGCTGGAAGTCGGCGTGATTGGAGACGATCGCCGGGATGTCCATCTCGAGCTGGCCCGAGGTCCAGCGGAACAGCAGGTCGTTCAGGCAATGGCCGAACTTGGACACCAGCAGCAGTACCCGCGGGCGGACTCGCAGATCGTGAATGCGTGCATCCATGGAAAACCGCTCGGCGATCGGCGCGAACCCGCTGGCGAGCGCATCGCGGTCCAGCGCGGCCGTGGTCGAAAAATGCACCCGCATGAAGAACAGGCCGGTCGATTCATCGCCGAACTGCGCGGAGTCGATGATGTTGCAGCCGCGCTCGAAGAGAAATCCGGTGACGTAAAAGACGATGCCGGTGGTATCAGGACACGAGAGGGTCAGAACAAATTCGGGGTGGTCGCTCATCGGGAGGGGCGTTCGGTTTCCAGTTTCATGGCCTTCTTGAGCGATTCGAAGACGCTCGCGGGGGCCAGCTTGTTCAGGCAATTGGTGTGGCCCAGCGGGCAGGTGCGCTCGAAGCAGGGGCTGCACGGCAGATGCAGCCACTCGATCTGCGCACGGGGCGAACGCGGTGGCGTGTGGCGCGGGTCGCTCGAGCCGAACACCGCCACCTGGGGTCGGTGGTAGGCGGCGGCCACGTGCATCAGGCCCGAGTCATTGGAGACCACGCCCTGGGCGCTGGCGATCAGCGCCAATGCGTCGGTGAGAGAGGTTTCGCCGCAGAGGTTGCGCAGATCCTGACCCGACAGCGCGGCGATTTCGGTGGCCAGTGTGCGCTCTTTGGCTGAACCGATCAGCGCGACCGTGGCTTCGGGCCATTCGAAAGCCGCCAGGCTGGCCAGCGCCGCGAAGTGCCGGGTTGGCCAGCGCTTGGCCGGGCCGAACTCCGCGCCCGGACACAGCAGGATCAGGGGGTCGTGCGGCTGCAGACCTTGCTTTTCGCGAGCCTTGCGCTCGCGTTGCGGGTCACGCATCAAGATGGGATCGGCCGCGGGATCGGGGCCCGGCTCGCCGTTGAGGCCCGGCGCCGCCGCGAGATCGGCGTAGAACTCGACCATCGGGCGCGCCGGCGCGCCGCCCGAGCGCACCCGGCGATTGAGCAGCACGAAGCGGGCCTCGCCCTGATGGCCGATGCGCTCGGGGATGCCCGCCAGAAAGGGCACCAGCGCCGACTTGGCGGAATTGGGCAGCACGAAGCAGCGCTCATAGCCGCGCGGACGCAGCCTTCGTGCCAGACGCCAGCGCTCTCGCCATTGCAGCTGGCCGTGCTGATTGGGCGCCTCGATCACTTCGGCGACTTCGGCCATCGAGGCGAACACCGGCGCCACATGGGGCGGCGCCAGCACGTCGATGCGGCCATCCGGATCCTGGCGTTTGACGAGCGCGAGCAGGGGCTGCGCCATGACGGCGTCGCCGATCCAGTTGGGTGCTATCACCAGCGTTCGCACTTGGTTTGCCCCAGCCCGGTATGTGTTGCGGGAACTGCGAGTCAGTGATGACCCTTCACGACCGCCCCAGGTTTCAGGCGATACACCGTGCCGCAATAAGGGCACTTGCCGCCACCGTCGTGGGCGACGTCGATGAAGACCCGCGGATGGTGGTTCCAGAGCGGCATCTGCGGGTTTGGACAAAAGGCCGGCAGATCCTTGCCGTCCAGTTCCACGACGGTGTTGGTCTGGCCGGTCTTGGGCTCGGTGATCTCGCTCATGGCAATTTCCCTGGCGATCTGGCGATCTGGCGATCTGGCGGTCTGGCGGTCTGGCGCTCAGACGAGCGTCAGCCAGTGGCGGTATTTGTCGCTCTTGCCGCCGACGATGTCGAAAAACAGCGACTGCAGGCGCTCGGTGATGGGGCCACGATGACCTTCACCGATGGTGCGGTCGTCGAGTTCGCGGATCGGCGTGATCTCGGCGGCCGTACCGGTGAAGAAGGCCTCGTCGGCGCAGTACATCTCGTCGCGCGTGATGCGTTTTTCGATCACCTGGATGTCGAGGTCGCGCGCCATGGTCATGACGGCGTCGCGGGTGATGCCGTCCAGGCACGAGGCCAGATCGGGGGTGTACAGCCGGCCTTCCTTGACGATGAAGACGTTTTCGCCGGAGCCCTCTGACACATAGCCTTCGGTGTCGAGCAGCAGCGCTTCGTCGTAGCCGTGGACGGTGACTTCCTGGTTGGCCAGGATCGAGTTGATGTAATAGCCGCTCGCCTTGGCTCGCACCAGCGCCGAGTTGACATGGTGGCGGGTGAACGACGAGGTTTTGACCCGGATGCCCTTGGCCAGACCGTCTTCGCCCAGGTAGGCGCCCCACGGCCATACCGCCACCGAGGTATGAATGGTGTTGCCCTTGGCCGATACGCCCATCTTCTCCGAACCGATGAATGCGATCGGGCGGATATAGCAGGAATCGAGGCTGTTCAGGCGCACGCAGTCTCTTTGCGCCTTCATGATGTCTTCGGGCGTATAGGGGATCTTCATCTGGAAGATCTTGGCCGAGTTGAACAGGCGTTTCGTGTGTTCGGCCAGGCGGAAGATTGCCGTGCCGGCCGGGGTCTTGTAGGCGCGTACGCCTTCGAAGACCGCCATGCCGTAGTGAAGGGAGTGGGTCAGCACGTGCAACTTTGCATCGCGCCAGTCGACCAATTTTCCGTCGAACCAGATCAGTCCGTCGCGGTCGGCCATCGACATGGGGTAGCTCCTGAGGTGGGGAAGTGAAAGACGGGATTTTATCGGAATGGGCGGGCAATCCCCAGATTTCGAGTTTCGAACCGCTGCCGCAAGCTTGTCGGAGCGCCGAATGGCCTGCTTGTTACACTTCAGCATGCTCAATTCCCTGCGCTCGCAGGTGGGTTTGCTGGCCGCGATGCAAGCGCTGGTGCTCACCAACAACGTCACCCTCGTCGCCATCACCGGCCTGGCGGGGTTTCAATTGGCCGACAACAAACTGATGGCCACCCTGCCAGTGACTGGCTATGTGCTGGGTGGCGCGATCTGGGCCATGCCCGCCGCCGCTTTCATGAAGCGTTTTGGCCGGCGGGCAGGTTATACGGTCGGCTCGGTTGCTGGCATGTGCGGCGCGCTGGCCGCCTGGTGGGCAATGACCCAGGCCAGCCTGCTGCTGCTGTGCATGGCCACCTTCGTGACCGGCCTGTACAGCGCGTTTTCGGCAAGCCTGCGGTTCGCGGCGGCCGACGTCGCCGATGCCTACAAGCCCAGCTTCAAGGCCCGGGCCATTTCGCTGGTGCTCACCGGCGGCATAGTCGGTGGGGTGCTTGGCCCCGAAATCTCCAAGTGGTCGCGCACCTGGCTGCCAACTCAATTTTCCGGGTCGTATCTCACCCTGGTGGGGTTTGCGCTGTGTTCGATGGCGCTGGCGCAGCTGCTGCGCCTGCCCACCGCGGCCCAGGCCGAGGCGGCGGGCCACGGCGGCGAACCGGCCCGACCGCTGCGCGAAATACTGCGCCAGCCCATCTGCTGGGCTTCGATCATGATCGCGGCGCTGGGCTACGGCATCATGAATCTGCTGATGGTGGCCACGCCGCT
>JAYVOV010000517.1:0-4242 GCA_043757735.1 Burkholderiaceae bacterium | reverse complement strand
CCTGCCCCGGCTTACCGCGCTGGAGTGCGCCGTGTACGACGACCTTCGCGACCACCGCCTGCAGCACAACCTGCGACTGGAGCAGGAGCGGGTGGGGTTTCAATGGGTCACCGAGACGCTGGCGCGCCTCTCAAAAACAACGAGCCCCTGAACAGTCAGAAACGCTCGTTGTGCCCAAGGTAACGCCACTGCCCCACCGGCAAGGGCCCCAGCGGCACGCCGCCGCTGCGCACACGCTTCAAGCCGATCACCGTCAGGCCGACCAGCTCGCACATGCGCCGGATCTGGCGCTTGCGCCCCTCACGCAGCAGGAAGCGCAGTTGGTTCTCGTTCTGCCACGACACCCCTGCGGGCTTGAGCATGACACCGTCGAGGTCGAGCCCGTGCTGCAGCAGTGTCATGCCCTTTTCCGTCAGCGTGCCCTCGACGCGCACCAGGTACTCCTTTTCGACCAGAGAGTCGCTGCCGATCAGGTGCTTGGCAACGCGCCCGTCCTGCGTAAACACCAGCAGCCCGGTCGAATCAATGTCGAGCCGCCCGGCGGGCGCGAGGCCACGCAGATGGCCGGGTTTGAACCGGATGCCCGACGAATCGGCCGCCCAGTGGTTCTGCGGTTTGATCAGCACCATCGCAGGCTCATGGCCGTCTTCGGCCTGGCCGGAGACATAGCCGATCGGCTTGTTCAGCAGAATCGTCACCTGCTCGCTCTGATGCTGCGTTGCGGCCGGATCGATGTCGATCTGCACATGCCTTGGCACGCGCACGCCGAGCTCCGCAACGACAATTCCGGCGACCTTCACCCAGCCATTTTCGATCCATTCGTCGGCTTCGCGCCGCGAGCAGATGCCCAGCTCGCTCATCAGTTTCGACAACCGGGGATCGTCGGGGTTTTCGTGACGAGGTGCCGCCGGCAGTACATCACGAGGTGCCGCCGGCAGTACGTCACGAGGTGCCGCCGGCAGTACTCGCCGCGCACCAGCCTCGGGCGGCTTGCCGCGATGGGCACGCCTGGCACGCGAAGTCGGCGCCCTCGGCGGTGCGTTCGGATCGACCGGCTTGGTCAGCTTGAGCGTGGTTCGGGTCATGGGTGCCGTTTAGCCGAGTTGTCCAACCCGTTTCATCGAAACGCGAGGCCGTCGAATTCGCCTGACTTTCGCCACGCATCGAGATAGCTGAAGTAGGCCGTGGCCCCTGCCGGATAACCGACATTGAGGCGCGCGGCCGGCGTGGGATCGCGGCCCTCGTTGTTGTAGTAACCAGGCGTGCAGTCAGGCGAGGTGGTCATGCGGCCCGGACTCTTCAACAGCAGTTCGACCCAGGCAGCTTCCGCCGCTTGAGTGACTTCGATCTCCTTGCCGCCGCTGTCCAGCGTGTGCCTGACCAGCAAGGCGATGGTCTTGGCTGTCTCGGTAAGATTGTGCGGCACGTTGGATATGAGGTTGGCGCCCTGGGTGGGCTGCACAAAAAACGCGTTCGGGAAACCGCGCACATGGACGCCGTGCTTGCTGCGCATCCCGGAGGCCCAATGCTCGGACAGCTTCAAGCCGCCCCGGCCGATCAGATCAAAACCGGCCCGGCGCTTGTACGCGGTGCCGACCTCGAACCCGGACGCGTAGATGATGCAGTCGACCGGGTATTGCCTGCCCGCGACCACGACCCCGGTTTCAGTGATCCGCTCGACGCCCTTGCCTTCGGTATCGATCAGGTGCACGGCGGGGTTGTTGAACGACTGCAGGTAGGCGTCATGAAAGCAGGGGCGCTTGCACAACTGCCGATACCAGGCCTTGAGTTTGGCGGCCGTCTCGTGGTCTTGAACGACCGTATCGGCTCTTGCCCGGATTTCTTCCATCTTCTCGAAGTCGGCGTCCTCATAGGCGGCCAGCATCTTCGGCACCGTGCGGTCAGCGGGCGGCAATTTTCTGATCTGCTCGCGGATGCGTCTGGCCAGGTCGGTCCAGCCGTCTTGGACAAGATCGACCTCCGCGTTGCCGCCAGCCTGGTTGGCTGTGAAGTTTTCCAGCCAGCGCTGCTGCCAGCCGGGGGTTGCGATGCCGGCGAACCATTCAGGATCTATCGGCGCGTTGTTGCGCACATCGACCGATGAAGGCGTTCGCTGAAATACGTACAAGGCCTGGCAAGCCTTGGCCAGATGCGGCACACACTGCACGGCGGTTGCGCCGGTGCCGATGACCGCGACCCGCTTGCCCGCCAGCTTCGCCATGGGCGCGCCGGACGGATCGCCGCCGGTGTATTGATAGTCCCATCGGCTGGTGTGGAACGAGTGCCCCTTGAAGGACTCGATCCCGGCAGTGCCCGGCAACTTCGGGATGTGCAGCGGGCCGGTGCCCAGGCCGATGAACTGCGCCGTGAACGCGTCGCCGCGGCTGGTGCGAATGTTCCACCGCGACTGGCTTTCGTCCCAGTTCAGCGCTTCTACCTGGGTGTGGAACAGCGCGTTGTCGTAGAGCTTGTAATGTCTGCCGATACGCTGGCAATGCGCCAGGATCTCAGGCGCATGTGCGTATTTTTCACTGGGCATGTGCCCGGTTTCTTCCAGCAGCGGCATGTAGATCAGCGAGGCTGTATCGCATTGCGCGCCGGGATAGCGGTTCCAGTACCAGGTGCCGCCGAAGTCGCCACCCTTCTCGACGATGCGCACATCGGAGATCCCGGCTTCGGCCAGCCGTGCCCCGGCAGCCAGGCCCGCGAAGCCACCGCCGATGAAGGCGAAGGTCACGTGATCGGTCTTGGGCTCACGCGCAAACATCGGGGTGTACGGGTCGTCGAGATAGTGAGCCAGCTGACCCTTGAGCTCCAGGTACTGATCGTTGCCATCGGCACGAAACCGCTTGTTGCGTTCTTCGAGGTACTTCCTGCGCAACGCATCTTTGTCGATCTGCTGTTGATTCATGTTTTGGTTCCACCATGGGCGATCACTCCATCCTGTTTTATCATGAAATACGTGTCTGAATACCTGACCGTGGACCGTCAAAAAAAGGAGACAATGCAGATGACATCATCGAACAAGCACCGTTCGCTATTGGGCCTGCTGGGTATCGGCATCGCGGCAACCGCGCTGTTAAATACAACACCCGCCAGCGCTCAGGACTACCCGAACAAGCCGATCAAATTCGTAGTCAGTTCAGCCGCGGGCGGCGTTGTCGACATTCGGGCTCGACGGTTCGGCGCGCGCTTCGCCGAACTGCTCAAGCAGCCCATCGTGGTCGAGAACCGCCCCGGCGCGTCGACCACCATTGGCGCAGATTTCGTTGCAAAGTCCGCGCCCGACGGCTACACCGCGCTGTTCGGCGGCAACACGGAAGTTGTCATTGCGCCAGCCCTCGGCATGCAGATCAAATACGATCCGGTCAAGGACCTGATCCCGGTCGCGCAATTCACGCTCGGCTATCCGGTCCTGGTCGTTCATGCCGGGCTCGGGATCAATACGCTGCCGGAGCTGATTGAATGGGCCAAAACAAAACCCGGTGGCGTGCTGTGCGGCACATCGGGGCACGGCAGTGGTCAGCACTTCATCTGCGAACTGCTGGCTCGCAGCGCCAAGATCCAGGTCCGCAGCGTCCCCTATAAGGGCACCGGACCGATGCTGCTCGACACCGCCAGCGGCCAGGTCAACATCGCGATCGGATTTCTGGCAGAGGTCGACAAGCAGTACATCGTGCCTGGCAAGGTGATCCCGATCGGGACCCTGGGGCCCAAGCGCCTGGCCCGATTCCCACAAGTGCCGACCATGGGCGAGATGGGTCACGCCGGATTCGACATGATGTCGTGGACCGGCCTGTTCGTGCCGGCGGGCACACCGCGGGAGGCGATCAATCGCCTCAATGGGGTTGTCACGCGCGTGGTGCGCGAACCCGACTTCGTCACCTGGCTCGCCGAAACCGGCAGCGAGGTCGTCACACCAACGCCGGAGCAGTTCGCCGAGTTCACGCGCAGCGAACTCGAGCGCTGGCGCAAAATGTCGATCGACATGAACATCAGGGCCGAGCAGCAGTAGCCGTCAGACGGCGCGTGTGTGCCTCAGACGGCGCGTGTGTTCACCTCTGCGCGGTAGTGGCTCAACGCGTCGAGCTCCATGATGACGGGCGGCGGGAACCCTTCCCGGTCTGCCCGGTCGTCGATCAGCAGCCGATTCATCAGCATCACGAACGCCCGGTAGTTCGACCAGGCAGCCGCGAGCCTGTTGACGACGTGCGGGAAGTCTCTTGCGCTCCGGGCCATCGA
>JAYVOV010000516.1:0-4260 GCA_043757735.1 Burkholderiaceae bacterium | reverse complement strand
TTCACCAGGGCGCGGTCATCGCCGTGCATCACGTGATCGAACAGCTGATCGTCTCGGAACGAGGCGCCACACAGGTGATCGAATGCGCCGCCACCAATGTCTACGTCAAGACAGTCAACGGCTGGCGGATCGTGCTGCATCATGCCTCGCCGCTGAGCGAGGGTGGCCCGGCGGCCGAGGGCAGCGCGGGCTCGGCGGTCCTCCATTAAAGCCGCTCGGGTCGCGAGCGTGCGCGCCAGGCCTGCCGACTACCGCCAGCCCTTCTGGCTGCGCGGCAGCCATCTGCAGACGATCTGGCCGGCAGCGATCGCCCCACGGGCCATCGTGGCGCTGCGCCGCGAGCGCTGGACCACGCCCGACGACGACTTCATCGAAGTCGATCGCATCGACCCGCCGGGCAGCGAGACGGCACCGCTGGTGGTGCTGTTCCACGGCCTGGAAGGCAACTCTGACAGCCAATACTCGCGCGCAGTGATGGCCGCGGTGGCCGAGCGCGGGTGGCGCGGCGCGGTGCCGCATTTTCGGGGCTGCGGCAGCGAATTGAACCTGGCGCCGCGAGCCTATCACTCGGGGGATTCCGATGAAATCAACTGGATCCTGCGCCGCTTCGCCGCCGAACATGACGCGCCGACCGCGCGGCTCTTCGCGGCCGGCATTTCGCTGGGTGGCAATGCCCTGCTCAAGTGGCTTGGCGAACGCAACGAAGACGCGGCTTTCGTCACTGCTGCTGCCGCGGTCTGCGCGCCGCAAGATCTCGAGGCTGGTGCTCGGGCCCTGGCAAGCGGCTTCAGCCTGCTCTACACCCGAAGCTTCCTGAAGACCCTCAAACACAAGAGCGTTGGCAAACTCGCCCAGTTCCCGGGCCTGTTCGATCACGAGCGCATGATCAGCTCGCGCGACTTTTTCGATTTCGACGATGCGGTGACCGCACCGATGCATGGATTCTCGAGCTGCTACGACTACTGGAAACGGTCGTCGAGCCGCCAGTTTCTGGCCGATGTCCGGGTGCCCACGCGGGTCTTGAACGCCTTGAACGACCCCTTCGTTCCAGGGCGTGCGCTGGCCGGCCCGAGCGAGGTTTCGGCACGAGTTGAACTGCACTACCCCGCCCATGGCGGACATGTCGGCTTTCACCAGGCCGGCCCGTGGCGTCAATCGCGCTGGCTGGCCGACTATCTCTTGAGGTTCTTCGATGCCCATCGATGATCTGGTCGAACAGGCCATGCAACGCTGGCCGGACGTGCCGGCGATGTACGGCTGGCTGCGCCTGGACCGACGCGGTCGCTGGCTGCTGATCGACCGCGGCCGTCCCGACTTCGACGAAGCCCGCGATGGCCGCGGCAGCGAAATCACCAGTCCGCCAATCCTCGATTTTCTGGGGCGCAATTATCTGGCCGACGACCAGGGGCGCTGGTACTGGCAGAACGGCCCGCAGCGGGTGTTCGTCGATATCGATCTGGCGCCGCTGATCCTTCGGGTGTTCGGCGAAGGGACCAGCGCTCATCTGGTCACCCACACCGGCTTTCAGGTAGACGCGCCCGCTCGGAGCTGGCTGGACGAGGCGGGCAACCTTTTCATGCAGACCACGCTAGGACCGGGCGTGATGCACGACCTCGATCTCGCACAACTTGAATTCGGACCAGGCGGGCCAGATGATCAGGCGCCGCCCGCGCGGGTTCGTGTTGGCGACACGTGGATCGAGATCCGGCCGATCGCCGATGCACCGCGGACACTGGGCTTTTGCCTCAGCCCAGGGCCCTGATCAGCGGATTTTTTCTTTGAGTTCGCGCTGATACTCGCTCTGGAATTCCTTCATGCGCGCGTCGACCAGCGACCCAGTATAAAAGTCGAGCGTACCTGCCTTCTGAGCCAGGCGCAGCTGCTCGAGCGCAGCCAGCCAGCTGCCGCCCATCGCATACTCTTCTGCAACGGCGCGATGCGCCAGCGCGGGCTGATCCAGGCCGTAATGCGCCTGGGCCAGCAGGCGCCACAGCTTGGGGTCGCCCCGGTACAACGCGATCTGCTCCTGCAAAAACCTGGCCGCGCGGCCATGCTCGCGCATCTCGAGCATGGCTTCGGCCTGCAGATGAATCAAGGCCCGCGCACCCGCGAAGCGCCCGGCGCCGGCCTCGGCAATGGCCAGCGCCGCCGGCGCATCGCCCGCGCGCAGCCTGATCTCGGCGCGCAGCCGCTCGAGCGACGCTTGGCCCTGAGGCAGGCTCAGGCGAGCCTGCCGCAAAGCCTCGTCGGCCGCGGCGAAGTCTCGTTGCGCCAGGCGGACGACGCCCAGCCCATACCAGATCGCGAGTTCATCGTTGGCCGATTTATCGCGCAACTGGCGTTCGAATTGCGACCTCAGCACACGCAGGCCCTCAGTGCTGGTGTCGCCCAGCGCGCGCAGCTTGGCCCGGACCAGTCGGAACTCGATGCTGTCGGGGCGCTGGCGATACCGGGTGTCTTGCACCCTGGCCTGCATGTCGGCGATCCGCTCGGCGTTCAGCGGGTGGCTGCGCATGTAGCCCGGGGCATTGGATTCGTACAGGCGGGTCGCCTGCTGAAGCCGCTGAAAGAAGCTCACCATGCCAGCCGGCTCGAACCCGGCCGAACGCAGGGTCTCGAGGCCAACCCGATCGGCCTCGCGCTCGGCATCGCGCGTGAACGCCAGCATCTGCTGCTGCTGGGCGCCACCGGCCATGGCAACGATGCCCGCCATCGCCTGCGGATTGGAGCGCGCCGCCAGCGCGCCCAGAATGGCCGCCGCCAGCGTCATCAGGGTGGACTGTCGCTGCGCAGCCAGCATGCGTGCAATATGCCGCTGGGTGACATGGCCGATTTCATGCGCGAGCACTGAAGCCAGTTCGGACTCGCTTTGCGCGGCCACGACCAGGCCGCTGTGCACACCGATAAAGCCCCCGGGCAGGGCAAAAGCGTTCAGGGTGGTGTCACGCACCAGGAAAAACTCGAAACTGAAGCCGTTGGCGCCCGGCGCGGCAGAGAGAACCCCGCCAAGGCGATTGAGATACTCGGCGGCCTCGACATCGTCGGAAACGTCAGGGTCGCTGCGCAGGTCGCGCATGATGGTCTCGCCCAGGCGCCGCTCGGCGCCTGCCGAGAGCTCTTCGCCACCGGCATCGCCCAGGCGCGGCAGGTTGTCGGTCACGGCGGGCCGCATCGGCTGAATCTGTGCAAATACCGCAGGCGGTGTGACAGCGAGCACGGCAGCCAGCAGCGTTGCCAGAACGCGGCGCGGTTCAAGCCTGACGAAAGACGAACTGAAGTAAGACGGATGCACGATGAGGAGAAACGTTCAGCCGCCGGGGCACGGCGAACCGGTTGTTATGATAGTCCGATTGGAAAGGCACCATGACGAGCACGCTCAGCCACTTCGACAGCACCGGACAGGCCCATATGGTCGATGTCGGGGACAAAGAAATTACCCGCCGCGTTGCGCTGGCCCGCGGCACGATCCGCATGCTTGGGTCCACGCTGGCGCTGATCCGCTCCGGCAATGCCCAAAAGGGCGACGTACTGGGCGTGGCCCGCATCGCAGCCATTCAGGGCGCCAAGCGCACGGCCGACCTCATTCCCCTGTGCCACCCCATCGCGCTGACCCGTGTCGCGGTCGAGTTCGAGATCAACGATGCTGACAGCAGCGTCAGTTGCACGGCGCGGGTGGAGTGTTCGGGGCAGACCGGCGTGGAGATGGAAGCACTGACCGCGGTCCAGGTGGGGCTGCTCACCATCTACGACATGTGCAAGGCGGTGGACCGCGCAATGGTGATGACTGATGTCCGGGTGCTGGAGAAGCACGGCGGGAAATCCGGGAGCTGGTCTTCAGAGAAGTAGTCACTGACACGAGTGAGGCCTTCGGGCCGGGTTGATGCCTGGTTTGATCGACATCGATGCCGTACGTCCAAATTGGCACATCACCTCGATTCTCGGTGCCCGCCTCAAGCAGGCCCAATCGGGTGTTCGGATGCCCGCGGCCTCTGAACGGCACCACCGTCGGCCCCGGTTCGTGCGCGCTCCAGTGCCAGGTCCAGCGTTTCCATGAACAGCGGGATGTTGATCCGCTTGGCCAAGTAGCGGAAGAAGCCCGCGGCCAATCCCTTTTCGATGTCGCGCGGCGTGGCGTTGGCGCTGATCGCCACCACCGGGATGTGCGCCGTCAATGGGTTGCCGGCGAGGATTCCTAGCGCCGTGATGCCGCTGATGCCGGGCAGGTTGATGTCCATCAGGATGACGTCGGGCAGCGCCGCG
>JAYVOV010000515.1:0-16130 GCA_043757735.1 Burkholderiaceae bacterium | reverse complement strand
ACGCCGCAGCCCGCGCAACTCACACGAGACGCCTCCATGGAATTCTTCCGCATCCGCCGCGACATCCCGTTCATGCGGCATGCCCTTGTGTTCAACATCATTTCGTTCGTCACATTCCTGCTGGCGGTCTTGTTTCTGGCCACCCGCGGTCTTCATTTCTCGATTGAGTTCACCGGCGGCACTGTGCTCGAGGTGAGCTATCCGCAGGCGGCCAATCTCGAATCGATCCGCAAGGTCGTCGAGTCGCAAGGCTTCACCGATGCCCAGGTCCAGAACTTCGGCACAGCCCGCGACGTGCTGATCCGTCTGCCGGTACGCAAGGGCGAGAGCGCTGCCAAGCAGAGCGATCAAGTGATGGGTGCGCTCAAAGCACAGGACGCCAAAGCCGAACTGCGGCGGGTGGAGTTCGTCGGGCCGCAGGTGGGCTCCGAACTGGCTACCGATGGCGCGCTGGCGCTGCTGTTCGTGGTCGTCGGAATCATGATCTACCTGGCCATTCGATTCGAATGGAAGTTCGCGGTCGCCGCGATCATCGCCAACCTGCATGACGTCATCATCATCCTGGGCTTCTTCGCCTTCTTCCAGTGGGAGTTCTCCCTCTCGGTGCTGGCCGCGGTGCTGGCTGTGCTGGGTTACTCGGTGAACGAATCGGTGGTGATCTTCGACCGGGTTCGCGAGAAGTTCCGCGAGCGCTCGGCCCGTACCTTGAGCGCCCCGGCGGTGCTCGACCACGCCATCACCAGTACCATTTCGCGCACCATCATCACTCACGGCTCGACCCAGCTCATGGTGCTTTCGATGCTGATCTTCGGCGGCCCCACCCTGCACTACTTCGCGCTGGCGCTGACGATTGGCATCTTGTTCGGCATTTACTCGTCGGTGTTCGTGGCTGCTGCCATCGCAATGTGGCTTGGCGTGAAGCGTGAAGACCTGGTCAAGCCGCTGAAGAAAAAAGACGACGACGGGCTGCCTGAGCTGCCCTGAACCCGAAAAGAAATGCCGATGAACGATCGACGCATCAGGGTCTGGGATCTGCCGACACGGCTCTTTCACTGGGCCCTTGTGATCTGCATCATCGGCTCGCTGGTCAGCGTCAAGATCGGTGGCAACGCGGTGCAGTGGCACTTCCGGTTCGGGTTCGCCATCCTCGCCCTGGTGGGGTTTCGGGTCATCTGGGGTTTCATTGGTTCGCGCTACGCGCGATTCGCCAGCTTTCCCCCCAATCCGTTCGCGGCCTTGCGCTACCTGCGCGGCCAGGCCGAACACACACCCGGCCACAATCCGCTCGGCGCCTTTTCGGTTTATGGCCTGCTTGCCGCGCTCGCCTTCCAGGCCGGCACAGGGCTCTTCGCCAACGATTCGATCATGTGGGACGGCCCCCTGAAAAATCTGGTTTCTTCCAGCACCAGCGATCTGCTCACCACCGTGCATCGCATCAACCGCTTCGTCGTGCTGGGGCTGATTGCATTGCACGTCTGCGCGATCTTGTTCTACACGCGGGTGCGGAAGGAACAGCTGGTCGCGCCGATGCTGGTGGGTGACAAAGCCTACCCAGGCACACAGTCACTGCCTGAAGCTGCCGACGATTCCATCGGTCTGCGCCTCAAGGCGCTGCTGATCCTGGCCGCATGCGCGGCTGGCGTCGGCTACATCGTCACCAGGCTGGCGTAAGCCGGATCGGGATAGGGTCCGCACCGGGCGGTTCGAGAAGTTGAGATCAGGCGCATTTTGGGACTCCCAGGCGGTCGAAGTAGCGTATGGGCAGTACCTTGTTCAGGCCCATGTGGCTGTTGCGCCACCAGCGCCGTGCATTGCCGGCAATGCGCGCGGCCCGGTCGACGCTGGCCCCCAGCTTGCGGGAGGACTTGCACCTCCAGGATCGCGCCCATGCTGGGCAGATCAGTCCTTGCGGAATTTGTCGTGACAGCTTTTGCAGGCGGCGCCGGTTGCGCCCAGCTGAGTCTTCAGTGTGTCGAGGCTCGCCGACGCGGTGACCAGCTTGGCGGTTTCCGCTTGCAGCTTTTCACTGAGCTGCTTGAACTCGGCCGCATTCGCCAGGCCCTCGGGCTTCAGGCGGGTATCGCCGACCGCCGAATTGGGCACGAAAGCCTCCCAGGGTAGATGCGAGGTCATTTCGACGATTTTTGCGGAGTTCTGAGCGACCACAGCATCGAAGGGCCGGTCGCCCTTGGCCATGGCGGACAGACGCCCGACATGATTGCCCATCACGGTGAGCGACGCCTTGCGATACTTGATGGCGTCTTCGACCTTGGCGAACTGCGCGACTGCCGGAACGGCGTACAGAGCGCCCGCAGCGAAAACCGCGCCGGCGAGGCTGACAACTAATTTCTTCATCGGATAGTTCCTTTCCTGATGCGAATCAGCGGCGCACATGCGCGGCGCCTTCTCGAGGTTGAGCAACGAATGCAGCCACCCGGGCCGTATACGAGAACCAGCGACGGATTATTCCCGCCCGCCGGCTTCTTGACCAGTGCGTCAGTCTTTGTCGCCTTCGAATTCAACATTCAGGCTGATTTCATCGCCCACTGCCGGCACTGCCGTCTTCATGCCGAAATCTGAGCGCTTGAATTTGCCGATGGCATTGCCACCGCAGCGAGCCTTTTTGTTGAACGGATTGGCGGCGCACTTGAAGCGCTCGAAGCTCAGGCTCACGGGTCTGGTGACGCCCAGCATGGTCAGGTTGCCGTCGACTGACGCGGGCAGGTCGCCGGCGAAAGAAACTTTGACCGACTTGAAGGTGATGCGAGGAAATTCGGCCACATTGAAAAAATCGGCCGACCGCAGGTGCTCGTCGCGGGCACGCGGACGCGAGCCCTTGTCGTTGTCCCCGGTCGTGAGCGACGCGGTCTCGACAACCAGGTCTACCGAACCGGTCTTGGCAGCCCTGTCGAACGAAAACTTGCCCGTGGTTTTGCCGAACTGACCATGCATCATCGACAGACCCCAGTGTTCGACCATGAAATTAGGGTAAGTGTGGTACGGGTCCAGCGTGTAGTTCTCGGGTTCGGCCATGGCCACCAGCGGCACGGCTGCGATGGCCAGAGCGAGCAATTGTCTTTTCATGAAAAATCTCCTCAGGTACTGCGGTTGATAGAAAGCGGGAATCAGTGCAGCGACAGCAGCGTCAGGCCTCAGGCGCGGGTCGCGACCCAGGCCGCCAGCACAGTAACGGCACCGGCAGCGCTCGATATTCCCATCAGCAACGCGCAGCGCACCCAGATCGGCCTGCCAGCACTGGAATCGAAAGCCAGGGCTGCGGGCACGAGCATCAGCAGCGGCAATCCATACCAGGGCAGTTGCGCGAGCATCAGCGTAGCGCTTCCAAATAGCGCCGCGGCCAGCCCGATGGTCAAGGTCCCAATGAAGCCGGAAGCGATGACCCGACCCTGGAAGATCTGCACCAGCAGCATCGCGCCCGACGCGGCGGCGATCGCAATGCCGGCCATGAAATACCCGATGGAAGCGGACAACAACGCGGCGATACCTGCCGCCAGCCCCAGCCCCACGCCAGCGGCGCCCGTCGCCAGCCCGTTGCTGCGCAGGCGCACGCCGAGCGCGACCACACCGGCAGTGCACGCAAAGACAAGCCCGCCGCGGGTAAGCACCTCCGACAGGTCGCGTTGTGCGAGTACAGACCACATCGACCAGACGGCGGCGACTCCGCTCGCCAGCGAAAGAATCAGCACCTGAATGCGGAATTTCAGGCCGGTCAGATCGACTGCCAGACCCACGAGCGGCGCGAGCAGCACAAGCAGCACGATCTTGCGTGACGCGGTGAGCGGGCTGACCGAAAAACCGCTGCTCATCGCAACCATGGTTGCGTAACCGGCGACGATCGCCACCCAGGCAAAGCGGGTTCGCGCGAGCAGCGACGCGACAATCAAGGCCACGATGAGAGGCGCGAGGCCTGCTTGAACCGCGGGGTTATCAAGCCATTCCTGCATCGAATTCACGCCATCAGGCTGGCGTCAGACCCGCCGCGCGAGTTCTGCCGCCAATCCAATGTACGAAGCCGGCGTCAAGGCGCGAATTCGCGCCTTGGCCGATTCCGGGATGGCCAGCCCATCGACGAACTCGGCCAGCTGTGCCGGCGTGATCGAGCGCCCCCGGGTGAGTTCTTTGAGCTGCTCATAAGGATTCTCGACGCCGTAGCGCCGCATCACGGTCTGGATAGGCTCGGCCAGCACTTCCCAGTTCGCGTCGAGATCTTCGGCCAGGCGCTCACGGTTCACTTCGAGTTTGCCCAGGCCGCGCAGGCAGGAATCCCAGGCGAGCACCGAATAGCCCAGTGCGACACCCACGTTGCGCAGCACGGTGGAATCGGTCAAATCGCGCTGCCAGCGCGACACCGGGAGTTTTTCGGCCATGTGACGCAGCAATGCGTTGGCCAGCCCGAGATTGCCCTCGGAGTTCTCGAAGTCGATCGGATTGACCTTGTGCGGCATGGTCGATGAGCCGATCTCGCCCGCCTTCGTCTTCTGCCTGAAGTAGCCCACCGAGATGTAGCCCCAGACGTCGCGATCGAGGTCGAGCAGGATGGTGTTCAGGCGAGCCACGGCATCGAAGTACTCCGCCATATAGTCGTGCGGCTCGATCTGAGTGGTGTACGGATTGAACTGCAGGCCCAGCGAATCGACCACGCCACGCGACAGGGCCTCCCAGTCGAGCTCGGGGCAGGCGGCCAGCTGGGCATTGAAGTTGCCGACCGCACCGTTCATTTTGGCCAGGATGGGAACCTCGCTC
The DNA here is from genome assembly GCA_043757735.1 of Burkholderiaceae bacterium. Lineage (GTDB taxonomy): Bacteria > Pseudomonadota > Gammaproteobacteria > Burkholderiales > Burkholderiaceae_E > Quisquiliibacterium. The sequence continues at coordinate 11,366 of JAYVOV010000515.1, read as the reverse complement.
AGACGCTGCAAGGCGCGCTCCAGCCGCGCCACCACATTGGCCATTTCCTTGCCCAGAGTGGTCGGTGACGCGGGTTGGCCATGGGTGCGCGACAGCATCGGCACATCGGCCAGGTCATGCGCCAGTTCGCGCAGACGATCGATTACCCGGCGGGCCGCGGGCGCCAGAATTTCGCTGCGGGCGCGGCTGAGCATCAGGCCGTGCGAGGTGTTGTTGATGTCCTCAGAGGTGCAGGCAAAATGAATGAACTCGGTCGCGGCCACCAGTTGCGGCTGGCCTGCAACTGATTCCTTCAGGAAGTACTCGACCGCCTTCACGTCGTGGTTGGTCTTTTCCTCGATCTGCTTGATGCGCGCGGCCTGCTCGGTGCCGAACGTCTCGAGCAGACGGGCAAGAAACTGGCGGGATTGCGCAGAGAAGGGAGCGAGCTCCGGCAGCCCTGCGTCAGACAGCGCAATCAGCCAGGCGATCTCGACCTGAACCCGAAACCGCATGAAGGCGGCCTCTGAAAGCAGATTGCGCAGCGCGCCCAGTCGGGCGCCATAGCGCCCGTCAAGCGGGGAAAGTGCAGTAAGTGAGGTGCTGTCCATTTCATAATGCTAGCACTGGACCCTTTGTTATACTGGCCCGCACTGACTCGCAGGTACCCATGAAGTTGATCGGCTCCGATACCAGCCCGTTCGTGCGCAAAGTTCGCGTCGTCATGGCTGAGAAGAAAATCGAGTACCAGTACGAGCAGCAGGATGTCTGGTCTCCAGCCAACCCCATCCAGCAGTTCAATCCGCTGGGCAAAGTACCCTGCCTCCTCATGGACGATGGCGGCTCGGTATTCGATTCGCGTGTCATCGTCGAGTATCTCGACACCCTCACCCCGGTTCACCGCCTGATCCCCCCGGCAGGGCGCGCACGCGTGGAAGTGCGCTGCTGGGAAGCCCTGGCCGATGGCATGCTCGATGCCGCCGTTCTAGTTCGCCTCGAGTTCTCGCAACGCCAGGAAAGCGAACGCAGCGCAGGCTGGGTGGCCCGTCAGATGGGCAAGGTCGACGCCGCACTGGCTGCGTTATCGGTTGGACTGGGCGACAAGCCCTGGTGCTGCGACGCCAAGTACTCGCTGGCCGACATCGCCACCGGGTGTGCCTTGGCCTATCTGGATTTCCGCTTCCCGGAAATCGACTGGCGCTCGCGCCACGCCAATCTGGCGCGGCTCACCGACAAACTGATGGTTCGCCAGCCCTTCCTCGACACCACGCCGTTCGTTCGCGCCTAGAGGGCTGTTACGGCCTGCAGCGGCGCAAAACTATCGGGGCTCGCCAGCGGCCAGTAGGTGCGATACACCGCGGGTGTCGCCTCGCCATCGAGCAATTCACCCGGCTGCAGGAAGGGGTACAGGTTCGACAACAGCCGAACCTCGTTGTGGGAGACACGCCGAACGATGTGGTGCGGCTTGAGCTCCGCCGGGTGGTGCAGCCCGGCAGCCGCCACCAGTTCGGCCAGGGCATGCAGCGTATTCTGGTGAAACCTGAACACGCGCTGAGACTTGACGGGCACCACCAGCGCACGCTGGCGAAACGGATCCTGGGTGGTCACCCCGGTCGGGCACGCACCCGTATGACAATTCTGCGCCTGAATACAGCCCAGTGCGAACATGAATCCCCTGGCGCTGTTGCACCAGTCGGCCCCCAGGGCCATGGTGCGGGCGATGTCGAAGCCGGTGACCAGCTTGCCGGCCGCGCCCAGTCGGATGCGGGAGCGAAGATTAAGTCCGACCAGCGTGTTGTGCACCAGCAGCAGCCCGTCTTTCATCGGCGTCCCCATCCGGTCGATAAACTCGGCAGGCGCCGCACCGGTGCCCCCTTCCTTGCCGTCGACCACGATGAAGTCGGGCGTGATGCCGGTGACCTGCATCGCCTTGGCAATGGCGAACCATTCCCAGGGATGGCCGATCGCCAGCTTGAAGCCGGTGGGCTTGCCACCGGACAAGGTGCGCAAACGCGCGACAAATTCCAGCAGGCCGATCGGCGTCGAGAACGCGCTGTGACTGGCCGGAGAAATGCAATCGGTGCCGGGTGGCACACCACGCGCCTCGGCGATCTCGAGGCTGACCTTGGGCCCTGGCAGAACCCCGCCATGTCCTGGCTTGGCGCCCTGCGAAAGCTTGATCTCGATCATTTTCACCTGCGGATCGAGCGCATTGCGCACGAACTGTTCTTCGCTGAAGCGGCCATCGGCATGGCGACAACCGAAGTAGCCACTGCCGATCTCCCAGATCAGGTCGCCGCCGTGCTCGCGGTGGTATCGGGAGATCGAGCCCTCGCCGGTGTCGTGCGCGAAGTGGCCCAGCCTGGCGCCCTGGTTCAACGAGCGGATGGCATTGGCCGAGAGCGCGCCGAAACTCATCGCCGAGATGTTGAACACCGAGGCGTCGTAGGGCTGGGTGCAGTCCGGGCCACCGATGCTCACGCGGAAGTCGTGCGAAGCGACCGTCGCGGGCACCAGCGAATGATTGATCCATTCAAAACCGGCCGCGTAGACATCGAGCTGCGTGCCGAAGGGCCGCTTGTCGAAATCGTTCTTGGCGCGCTGGTAGACGATCGCGCGCTGCTGTCGCGAAAACGGGATCGCGTCGGTATCGGACTCGATGAAGTACTGGCGGATCTCAGGTCGGATGAATTCGAATAAAAATCGCAGATGCCCGATCACCGGATAGTTGCGCAGGATCGCGTGGCGGCTCTGCAGCATGTCGCAGATGCCGAGCCCCACCAGCGCCAGGCTTGCCAGCGCCCACCAGATGGTCAGCCAGCCACCCAGGAAGCACCAGGTCAACACGACTGTGGTCAGCGCCAGCAGCAGGAGCGTCGAATAGCGCGCGTACAAGAGCATGGAATCTCCGCGGTTGACCGTCACGGGATCGGTCGACCCCGCAAAGACGTGTATCCAGCCCTTCGATCCGGAATCGGGACTCGGCTATTTTGCATGCTAGCAGCAGCGCAGCGCACAAAAGGCAGCGTTTGCGCCACACAAGCTCGGCTGATCAGCAGGCAGATTCGTGCTGCTCAGTCAGTGGCCACGAAGCTCAAGGCTGCGATGACGCGATCAGGCCCCCGCCCAGGCACACATCACCATCGTAGAGTACGGCTGATTGCCCCGGCGTGACCGCCCATTGCGGCTGTTTGAAATCAATCTCGAGAAGTTCACCCCGACCGGCGCGCAGGTGGCAGGGTGAATCTGCCTGACGATACCGGGTCTTGGCGCCGAACCCATCAGCCGGTGGCGCCGCGCCGGCGATCCAATGAACATGGTCGGCGACCAGGTGGCTGCTGAGCAGCCAGGGATGGTCATGGCCCTGCACGACATACAGCGCGTTGCGCTCGATGTCTTTGCGCGCCACGAACCAGGGCTCGCCATTGCCGCCGCGCTGGCCGCCGATCCCGATGCCCTTGCGCTGGCCCAGGGTGTAAAAGGCCAGCCCGACATGCTCGCCGATGCGCATGCCCGCTGCGGTGAGGATGGGTCCGGGTCTGGTTGGCAGGTAGCGGTTGAGGAACTCGCGAAACGGTCGCTCGCCGATGAAGCAGATGCCGGTGGAATCTTTCTTGGCCGCATTGGCCAGACCGATGCGTGCGGCGATTTCGCGCACCTGCGGCTTGCGCAGCGCGCCCAGCGGGAACCGGGCGCGCGACAACTGCGCCTGCGACAGCCGGTGCAGAAAATAGCTCTGGTCCTTGGCTTCGTCGAGGCCGCGCAGCAGCTCGAAACGTTCGCCGGCCGCCGCGCGCGCGTCGGCCACCGCCCTGACCCGGGCGTAATGCCCGGTGGCGATGACCTCCGCACCCATGCGCAGCGCGTGATCGAGAAACGCCTTGAACTTGATCTCGGCGTTGCACAGCACATCGGGATTGGGTGTGCGACCGGCCGAATATTCACGCAGGAACTCGGCGAACACGCGGTCACGGTATTCGGCCGCGAAGTTGACCGCCTCGATGTCGATGCCGATCAGATCGGCGGCACTGGCGGCATCGATCCAGTCCTGGCGCGTGGAGCAGTACTCGTCGTCGTCGTCGTCTTCCCAGTTTTTCATGAAAAGACCGATCACTTCCCAGCCCTGCTCGCGCAGCAGCCAGGCAGTGACCGAGGAATCGACCCCGCCCGACATGCCGACCACTATGCGCCGGCCCCGCCCTTCGAGATCAGACATAGGTGCGGACGCAGCTGGGGTGAGCGCAGCTAAGCTCGAGCGCGACCGCGACCGCGACCGCGACCGCGACCGCAGTATTTGGCTTCATGTTGTCCATCTGCCGATTTTACCGAAGCGGCGTGATATAAGTCGGCCCAAATCTGAATGCGGGAGGAGAACCCCTATGTTGATTGGAGTCCCGGCCGAATCCCGGCCCGGTGAGACTCGAGTGGCTGCCACCGCCGAAACCGTCAAGAAGCTTGTCGCGGCAGGCAACCGGGTGATCGTCGAAAGCGGTGCCGGTGTCAGGGCTGCCCAGACCGATGACGCCTACAGCGCCGCCGGTGCGGAGATCGTCGATGCCGGCGCTGCGCTGGCCGCAGACCTGGTGCTGAAGGTTCGCAGCCCGCAGTCCGAAGAACTCGCGCGGATGAAGTCAGGTGCCACGCTGGTCGGCATGCTCGAGCCCTTCAACGCCGACGGCGTCGCCGCCATGAATGCGGCCGGGCTGAGCGCCTTCGCCCTCGAGGCGGCGCCTCGCACCAGCCGCGCGCAGAGCATGGATGTGCTGTCGTCGCAGGCCAACATCGCCGGGTACAAGGCGGTGCTGCTGGCCGCCACCACCTACGGCCGGATGATGCCGATGATGATGACGGCGGCTGGCACCATCAAGGCCGCACGGGTGCTCATTCTGGGCGCCGGAGTCGCGGGTCTGCAGGCCATCGCCACCGCTAAGCGGCTGGGGGCCGTGATCGAAGCCTCCGACGTGCGCCCCGCGGTCAAGGAGCAGATCGAATCGCTGGGCGCAAAGTTCGTCGACGTGCCGTTTGAAACCGATGAAGAACGCGAGATCGCCAAGGGGATCGGCGGCTACGCTCGGCCGATGCCGGCGACGTGGATGCAGCGCCAGGCGCTGGCGGTAGCCGAACGCATGAAGCAGGCGGACATCGTCATCACCACCGCACTCATTCCGGGCCGCAAAGCGCCGGTGCTGGTCACCGAAGACATGGTCAAATCGATGAAACCCGGCTCGGTGGTGCTCGACATGGCGGTCGAACAAGGTGGCAACTGCGCGGTGTCGGAACTCGGCCAGACCGTGGTTCGCCACGGCGTGAGCATCATCGGCCAGGCCAATCTGCCGGCCACCGTGCCGGCTGATTCTTCCGCGCTTTATGCCCGCAACGTGCTCGACTTCCTCAAGCTGGTGCTGACCAAGGAAGGCGGCCTCACCATCAACCGCGAAGACGACATCGTTGCCGCCTGCCTGCTGTGCAGCGGCGGCGAAGTCGTTCGCAAGAACCAGGCTTGAACGCCGGCAGCCTCCTCTGGTGTCCTGACACTCACCACACAGGCCTGGCAGCAGGCCGACAGACGCCGGTCGATTTTTATCGCCCCGCCCGGCGTTTCGCCTAAGAAGGAACGAGACTCATGGAAGCGATCAGTCCCACCGTCGTCAATCTGATCATTTTCGTGCTGGCCATCTATATCGGCTACCACGTGGTCTGGAATGTCACGCCCGCACTGCACACACCGCTGATGGCCGTCACCAATGCGGTATCCGCGATCATCATCGTGGGTGCCATGCTGGCCGCGGCGCTGACCGAAACCCTGCTCGGCAAGACCATGGGCGTGCTCGCAGTGACGCTGGCAGCGGTCAACGTCTTCGGCGGCTTTCTGGTCACCCGGCGCATGCTCGAGATGTTCAAGAAAAAAGAGCCGAAAGCAGGCACCGGAGCGCGCAAGTGAATTCCCGCGGATTCGTCATCCTGCTCGTGTTCGCGGTGGCAGCGTCGATCGCCTGCGGCCTGATCGTCGAACGTTTTACCGCACCCGGGCTGGAGCGCACCTTCTGGTTCGCGGTCGGCCTGGCGGGAATCATTTTCCCGGCTGGCTGGTTCGCCGAAAAGCGCGGCTGGGTGAACGGCGTCTGGCGGGCCAACGAGCCCCTCGGTGGCCGTGCCCCCGATCAGCCGAGCCTGCTCACCCCAGCAATCGACATCACCCCGGGAAGTGCACCCGCACCTGCACCCGCACCCGCACCCGCACCCGCACCCGCACCCGCACCCGCACCCGCACCCGCACCTGCCACCCGCCAGCCGAGCGGAGAGTCCAAATGAGCCTCAGTCTGAATCTGGTCGTCCTGCTGTACCTGGTCGCCTCGATCCTCTTCATCCAGGCCCTCAAGGGCCTGTCGCACCCCACCACGTCTATCCGCGGCAATGTTTTCGGCATGGCCGGCATGGCGATCGCCGTCGTGACGACGGTAGCACTGATCGCCAAGATGTCGCAGCAGATGGCCGGGTCGGCGTCTTTCGCGACGGGCATCGGCTGGGTGCTGGGCGGCCTCGTGGTGGGCGGCGGTGCCGGCTCGCTCATGGCCAGGCGGGTCGAGATGACCAAGATGCCCGAGCTGGTCGCGTTCATGCACAGCATGATCGGCCTGGCGGCGGTGTTCATCGCGGTGGCCTGCGTGGCCGAGCCCTGGGCCTTCAACATCGTGGCCAAGGGCCAGCCCATTCCCACCGGCAACCGGCTGGAACTGTTCATCGGCAGCTTCGTGGGTGCCATCACCTTTTCCGGTTCGGTCATCGCCTTCGGCAAGCTGTCGGGCAAGTACAAATTTCGCCTGTTCCAGGGCGCTCCGGTGTCTTTCGCCGGCCAGCACATGCTCAACCTGCTGCTGGGCCTGGCCATGCTGGGCTTCGGTCTGTGGTTCGTCGCCTCTCAGGAATGGTTGCCCTTCTGGGCCATGCTGGCAATCGCCTTCGCGCTGGGCGTGCTGATCATCATTCCGATCGGCGGCGCCGACATGCCGGTGGTGGTGTCGATGCTCAACAGCTACTCCGGCTGGGCGGCAGCCGGCATCGGCTTCTCGCTGAACAACAGCATGCTGATCATCGCCGGTTCGCTGGTCGGTTCATCGGGCGCCATCCTTTCGTACATCATGTGCAAGGCGATGAACCGCTCGTTTTTCAATGTGATTTTGGGTGGTTTCGGCGGCGAAGCGGTCGCACCCACGGCAGCCGGGGATCAGCCGCAGCGGCCGGTCAAAACGGGCTCCGCCGATGACGCCGCGTTCCTGCTGAGCAACGCCGACACCGTCATCATCGTGCCGGGCTATGGGCTGGCAGTGGCGCGCGCCCAGCACCCCCTGAAAGAACTGGCTCAGAAGCTGATCGACAAAGGCATCACCGTCAAATACGCGATCCACCCGGTGGCTGGCCGCATGCCAGGTCACATGAACGTGCTGCTCGCCGAAGCCGAGGTACCGTACGATCAGGTATTCGAGATGGAAGACATCAACTCCGAGTTCTCGGACACCGACGTCGTTCTGGTGCTCGGCGCCAACGACGTGGTCAACCCGGCGGCCAAAGACCCGAAGTCGTCGATCGCCGGCATGCCGATCCTCGAGGCCTACAAGGCCCGTCAGGTCATCGTGAACAAACGCAGCATGGCGTCAGGTTATGCGGGACTGGACAACGAACTGTTCTACATGGATCGCACCATGATGGTCTTCGGCGACGCCAAGAAGGTGATCGAAGACATGGTGAAGGCGATCGAGTAAGCCGCCGCCCGGATGCGCATCCAGCTGCTCTCGGATCTCCATCTCGAGACCGAGACTTACACGCCGCAACCGGCGCCGGGCGCCGACCTCCTGGTGCTTGCCGGCGACATCGATGCGGGGCATGGCGGCCTGGACCAGTTCGAGGGCTGGCCGGTGCCGGTGGTCTATGTTGCGGGCAATCACGAGTTCGATCAGCGCGACATAGACTCAGCCCTGCTCGAATTGCGCGCACGTTGCGCACGGCTCGGCATCACGATGCTCGAGCGCGACTCGCTGGTGATGACCCTTGGCGCGCGACGCTACCGGCTGCTCGGCACCACCTTGTGGTGCGATTTCGACCTTCTGGGCGTGTTGGCGCGCGAACGATGCATGCGCGCGGGCGCGTACTTTCTCGATCGGGTTCAGTGCTCGACACGTGATGGTGCGCCCTTCAGCGCGCAGCAGGTCAGAGACGAGTTCATGCGCTGCCGCGAATGGCTGGGTGCCCAATTGTCGCTGGGCCGGCGCGGCGCGCACTGGGACGAGACCATCGTCATCACGCACTTCGCGCCGTCGCCGCGCAGCGCCGACCCGCGCTACGGCTTGCAGCCCGCTTCAGCGAGCTTTTGCAGCGACTGTGAAGACCTGATGGGCCGCTCAGCGCTGTGGATTCATGGCCACCTGCACTGGCGCCATGACTACGTGCTGGCCGGTACGCGGGTGGTCTGCAACGCGCGCGGGCTCGAAGACAAGGGCGAAGCCGAAGGCCACGACGGGAAGCTGCTGATCGAGTGCTGAGCCGCGTCTTGAAACTCGGCAGCTGCGTCCCCATATCCACGCTGCATCCTTGCGGAGTCAGCCATGAACGAGATCATCGCAACACCCTCGCCGGACGACCGCCTGCGGCGCGTCTGCTTTCTCGACTATGGCCTGCACATCGTCGGTTTATTGTTCTCTTTCGGCCTGCTGTCGGTGGTGGCACTGATCATCAACTACATCAAACGCGACGAAGCGGCGGGCACCATCTATGCCAGCCACATGAGCTGGATGATTTCCACGTTCTGGTGGACTTTGTTCTGGGTGATCGTGCTGTTTCTGCCGAATCTGGTTCTCTCGGTGGTGAGCTTGGGGCTGTTGAGCTGGCTGTTTCTGCTGCCAGCTGTCTGGTTTTTGTACCGAATGCTGAAAGGCGTGCTGCGCCTGTCCGACAACAAGGCGATGCCCTGATCGGGAGCCTTCGATGAACCCGGTAACGCCAGACACGCCAGACACGCCAGACACGCCAGACACGCCAAATTCACCAGCATTGCCGCCCCGCTCGGTGGGCGGCGACCGTTTCCATCTGCGCAGGGAGGTACTGGGCGCGGGCATGGCCGCTGCCAGCGTCCTCGCCGGATGCGCCGCACCGGCGGCCAACCTGCTCGCACCGCAGCCATTGCCGGCGCCACGTGTGCGCGTCGGCGACCGCTGGCGATACGAAGTCATCAACCAGTACAACGGCCTCAAGACCGGCGAGGTACTGGCGCGGGTGAAAGAAACGTCTCCCCGGGTGCTGGTCGAACTCACCGACGACAAGGGCCTGCGCCGCGGCGACGAACTCTATTCGTCAGCGTGGCAGGTGGTGCAGGAGCCGTTCTACGACATCGTGCAGATCTTCGAGACCCCGGTGCCGCTGTTGCCGGCCAATGGCGATCCCGGGATGGTGCAGATCTGGCAGACGGCCTATCGCATTCCCGGATACGACGCTCGGTACGCCTGGTACGTACGCAATGAAGCCGTTCGGTGGGAACGCCTGAAACTGGCCGCGAGCGAGTTCGACACCTTGCGAGTGCAACGCGATATCTACTTCGCCCATTCAGACCGCTGGCGCATCCTGCCCTCGCGGCGCGAGACCCTCTGGTATGCCCCGCGGGTAAACCGCTGGGTGCAACGCGAGTGGACCGGCTGGTATCGCTGGACCGGTGTTCGCGGTCAACTGCGCGAAGACTGGATCAGCTGGCGATTGATGGAATACACGCCGGCTGAAATCGCCGGCTGAAATCGCCGGCTGAATTCAAAGCGCTACCGGCCCAGAACCGCCCGCCGACCCTCCCGCCTCGCGCGCCTGCTGCTGGCGCACCCGATCCACATACTGCTGACTGCGGGCGATCTGTTCCTGCATGATCTTATTGTTCTGACCCATGTTCTCGATCGCCTTGGCGCGAAAGGTGTCCATCGCGTCCATCGCCTTGAAGGTCAGGTCGAACATCTCACGCATCTTGTCGATGCCGAGCATCGGGTTGGTCGCGAACTCGGCGGTGGCATCCACATGGTTGTTCAGCTGCTTGCCGGTCTCTGAGATGAGATTGCCGATGGTGGTGTTCACGCCCTTGAGCATCTCCATCACCTGAATCTGATTGCCGGTGGCGCGCGCCACTGTCTGCGCCACGGCCAGCGCACTCATGCCGGTGGTCGCCACCCGGCTGCAGCCGTTCATCATCTCGCGGCCGGTTTTCTTCAGCACGTCGAGCGCCAGGTAACCGTTCACGCACACCGCCTGCTGCGTCAGGATGTCCTGCAGGTTCTGCCGGGCGTAGAAGAGCACCTCCTGGCGCAAGGCCTGGGCACGCTGCGGATCGGTGCTCTCGAGCGCGGCCACCCGATCGGCGAGCTTGCCGTCCAGCGAGGTGGCGAAGTGCGCGGCGGCGGCCAGCTGCTGCATCGCCTCCCATAATTTGCCGCGGGTAGTCTCGATGTCGGCGATGTCACGCTGCACGTCGTCGCGCGCGGCATAGAGCTGCCCCATCGATTTCTGCAGCTGCTCGCCGGCACTCTCGAAGCGCCGGAAATAGGCCTGCAGCTTGTTGCCATAAGGGATGAGGCCCAGCAGCTTGTTGGGCGAGAGCAGGTCGCCATCGTTGCCCGGGTTGAGCTTGTCGAGCTGGCCGCGAATCTCGGCGATGGCCTTGTAGGCCGGCGTGTCGTCGGCGCCGATGAAATTACGCTGCAGGAAATGCCCCTGCATCAGGCTGGCGGCGGTCGACACCTCCTGGCGACCCAGTGCGAAAGCGCTGTCCAGCTTGGCCTTGAAGCTGGCGCTGTGCAGGTCTTCGTTCATCAGTGCGTCGATGAAGCGGCTGACCTGATCATCTACCGCGCTGAGGGTCTCGGGTTTGAGAGGCACGGCGGTACGGCTGGCCTCCATCGGCACCGGGATGATCACTTCGGGCGGCGTGAGCTGGAAGCTGACCGGGGCGGCCGCGGGCGTGGTGTCGGGCGTTTCGGCGCGGGTCATGGAGAACCTCGATTCTGGGCGGCATTCGGGGAGAGATTGACGGTTTCACGGTGCTCTGGCGCCGCGACGATCGAACCGACACGATCGAGCGCCGGCGCTCCGAGCACTTCGTGCGAACCGAATTTTTCATGCAGAAATTGCGAATGCGCGAGAAAAGCATGCGCGTCCTGACTGGCCAGGTCGTCGCCGAGCTCGCGCACTTTCACATCGAGGTCGAGCAGCGTCTCGCGAAAGATGTCCTGGGCAGTCTTGCCATCGCGCAGCATTCGGGTGGCGGCGAACTGGGGCGGGATCGACAGGTAGGTCTCGAGCGCATCCGGCAGGTAGCTGAGCGCAATGTGGCGCGCGTGAAAACCCTCCTGCAGCGACAGCGC
>JAYVOV010000514.1:0-16176 GCA_043757735.1 Burkholderiaceae bacterium | reverse complement strand
GTCGTGCAACGCCCCGATCCGGTCTACCTCTGGGTGCCCCCTGGCCACCGCAAGAACTGGACGAAGCACTGCCGCGACTACGGCGCCTGCGGCGTGCCGGTGTACTTCGTCAGGCACGACTGGTACGACAGCCACGTGCGACGCGCCGACTTCCGCGATGACCGCAGGGACGATCGCCGCGACGACCGGTATGACGCCAGTGGTAATGGCAAGGACAAGGTCAAAAAGGACAAAGACAAGAAGGGCAAGGGCAACAAGCACGACTGATCCAACCCGTCGTGCCGCCAGCAATTCGTTGTCGGTCGGCGCGGGTGCTTCCGCAAAAGCCGGCTCGTCGACGGGACGGGTGTACCGCGGCGACGTTTGCTGGGAGAATGCGCCTGGCCAAACACCTCAAGGACCCTCATCGTGACCAGCCCCAGTCCAATCAACCGTCGCATGTTCACGCAGGCGGCCTGCAGCGTCGCAGCGGCGTTCGCACTGCCTGTGCGGGCGCAGTCCGATTTCCCGAAAGGCCCGCTCAAGATCATCGTGGGACTGCCCCCGGGCGGCTCGGCGGACATCATCGCGCGCACCGCAGCGGCCGTGATGGAAAAGTCGCTCAAGCAGCCGGTGGTGGTGGAAAACAAGCCGGGCGGACAATTTCAGATCTCGGTGCAGGCCTTGCTGGCAGCGCCGGCCGACGGCCATACGCTGCTCTACCTCTACAACGGTTATGTCTCGGTCAATGCGACGCTCAAGCTGTTCGATCTTGAGAGGCAGACCATGCCGCTCGCCCAGGTGGCCTCCACGCCGATCCTGCTGATGGTGCGCGGCGATTCGCCCCACAAGACGGCCAAGGACCTGTGGGCATACGCGCGGGCCAATCCGGGACGAATGACCTACGCCACACTGGGTGCCGGCGGAGTCGAACACCTGAAGTGGACTCAAATCGAAAAAGCGCTGGGTATCAAGGGTACGCCGGTGCCTTATAAGGGCGGGCCCGATTCAATACAGGCCCTGCTGGGGGGCGAGATTGACTGCGCCCTCGCCGCGGGTCTGTTCGGCAAGCTCTACGCCCCGAAGGGGCAGGCGCGTGTGCTGGCGGTTTTTGAACCCTCCCGCTGGCAGGACTTCCCCGACGTGCCGACGATGGCCGAGACCGGCGTAAATGTGGCGCCGCTGTCGTACTGGGGGGGCTACGTGGTGAAGGCGGGCACACCGCCCGAGATCGTGCAGCGGCTGTTTCGCGAGGTCACTGCTGCAGCGGTCTCGCCGCCGATGCTCGAGCGTTTGGCGGCGACCGGCGCCTTGCCCCTGGTGAGCAAATCGCCCGAGGAGTTCCGCAAGGTCATCAGTTCGGACATCGCCTGGATGACGGAAGCGGCCCGCGGCCTGAATCTGGGCGGTTGAGCTCGGCGCCGGGATTCGGCCATCGACGCGCAGTCGGTGGTTGTGGGATACCCGCACATCTGCGCGAGCCGACCGGAGACCAAAATGCGTATCAACTTCATAGCCGGCATCCTCGCCGTCGTGGCACAGCTCGCAATGCCATCATCGGCCAGCAGCCAGGAGCAATTCCCAAACAAACCCCTGCGCATTGTCGTTCCATACCCGCCTGGCGCGTCCACTGACAGCATGGCCCGCGCCTTGGCTCGGGAACTGGCGAAGGAGCTCAAGGTCAGCGTGCTGGTCGAGAACAAGCCCGGCGGCGGCACGACGATCGGCGCCCTGGCGGTCCGCAATGCGCCGGCCGACGGTTACACCCTGCTGTTCCAGGTCGACGGCCTGTACAGCGGCAAAATGGCTGCGCCCAGCGTCGGCTATGAATTCACCGACTTCGAGATCATCGCGCCGCTGGCGCAGACGCCGTTCGTGCTGGTGGTGGCCGCGTCGGCGAATATTCAGACATTGGACGACCTGAAGAAGCGCGCGGCGGCCAAGAACGGAGAACTGGATTTCGGCACGCTCGGCATCGGTGTGAATCATTACGGAATCCTCGCGAACAACCTCAGCAGGCACCTGGGCGTCACCGCGCGGATGATCTCCTACAAGGGCGGGGTCGAAGGCAGCATCGCCGTGATGTCCGGAGAGATCGACGGGTACTTTGCGACGGTCAGTCTGGCCAGCACCTTGAAGGCCAACCCGCGCGCAAAACTCCTGGCACTGACCTCCGAAAAGGGCCAGAACAGGTTCCTGCCGGGGCTCAAGTCTTTTGCGGAACTGGGTGTCCCAGACATGGCGTTCAGGAGTCTCTACGGGGTGGCCATTCGCGCGGGCACGCCGCCGGCCATCAGAGCCCGCCTGGAGCAGGCCATTCAGAAGGTTAGTGAGTTGGACGACATGAAGGCTGCACGCGACTCGATCTCGCTCGAAGAATATGTCGGCTCGGTCGATGCGTACCGCAAGGAAGTGCAGGCCAATCTGCGCTTCTACCAGGCGGCGAAAGCGCCATAGAGCGGCGCCGGAATTCGCAGTGAGCACCGCGCGTCCCAGCGCGCGCTGCCCGCCCGCCTTCAGCCCCCGCTCTCGCCGTGATACACCCGCACCACATGCCGGGCCTCGGCGAAAAATAACCAGCGCTCCACCAGCAGCCCGGCCACACAACTCAGCGCCGCCAGCATCGACCAGCGTGGGGTGAATGACAGCAGCGCGAGCGGCACTGCAAACCCGAACACCAGCACGATCCAGCGCAACAGGCGCGCGCGCCCGCGGGCCAGTGCAAACACGAACTCGTCCGTCAGGAAAGTGCGCCCCGAGTGCCCGACATCGAGCAGGCGCACGCGCCCTGGCGGCAGGCCCAGCGCGGCGTTCAGGCTGGGCAGGCCCGGCGCCCGCGCAAAGCGCAGGTAGTACGCCAGTTTGAGTGCGCCACCGGCGGCCAGCAGGCACAACGCCAGCAATGCCCATGGTTCATCGCCGCCCGCCAGAGCGGGCGCCCGCTCGGTCATTGAACTCACCCGCACCGCAACCCACAGCAAGGCGCCTGCCATCAGGCCGAACAGTGGATAGCCGACCACCGTGTGCCAGGTGCGCCAGTGCGGCACTGTCTTCAGGCACGCGTAGATCATGCCGGTGCACACCAGCACCAGCAGCGCCAGCACCATCAGCACCAGTCCGCTGATCAATGCGAGGCCCGGCGTCGGAAGACTGAGCGCCCACAATAAGAGCGCCGCCGTCGGGTACAGCGCCACCGCGAACACCGCCTCGCGCGACAGCCACGAGGACCGAAACCGCGCGAACGCGCGCCAGCCGTTGCGCGGGTTGGCCAGGTGCAGGCTCGAGGACAGCAAACCGGCGCTGATCAGGATGCCGGCAATCAGCATGGCGGCGCCGAACCCGGGCAGCGGGCCCAAGGTCAGGCGGGCGAGCACCGCCCAGATCAGCAGGCCCAGGCCGGTGCCTGAACTCACGGTGAAGAAGATCACGGACAACGCGGGTTTCATGCTGGCCAGCGCCTCACAGTTCGATCAGTCGATTGGCGATCGCAAGCAGGCGATCTTTCAGGTTGGCGCTGCGTGCCCTGACCGGCGCCGTATTCACTTCCGGCGCCGCGCGCGGCGGCAGGTAGCGGTTCACCGGCTTGTAGCCCAGTTCGGGCATCAGTCCGGCGCCCGCGCGAGACTGCGACAACCGCGACACTGCCGAGGCCGGGTCATCGAAGTCACCGAAATGCCGCGCGTGCACCGGACACGCGAGCACGCAGGCCGGCTGGCGCTGGGCCTCGGGCAGCTGCGGGTCGTAGATGCGATCGACGCACAGCGTGCATTTGCGCATCACCCCGGCGTTCGTGTCGAGCTCGCGCGCGCCATAGGGGCAGGCCCAGGCGCAGTAGTTGCAGCCCATGCATTTCTCGGGATCGATCAGCACGATGCCGTCCTCGGCGCGCTTGTAAGACGCACCGGTCGGGCAGACAGTGACGCAGTCGGCGTCCTCGCAGTGCATGCACGACATCGGCACGTTGATGGTCTTGGACAGGTTCAGATGACCGCAGCCGGGTTCACGCGCACCGGCGCTCACCGCGTCTAGCGTCTGAGCAGCAACCAGTTCGGCCAGAGGGCGTGTCGTGCCCGGCGCGGCTGGTGCAGCGCTGAACTCGTAGTGGCGCACCCGGTTGAACCAGACGCCTGATGGTGCCGCGCCATGGGCGTCGTAGTCGGGCGCGCCGCCGGCCATCAGCGACTGTCCGTTCCACTCCTTGCAGGCCACTGCGCAGGCATGGCAGCCCACGCAGGTGTCCAGATCGATCACCAGGCCAAGCTTCATGCGACGCTTCCCGGCAAGGTGCCGAACTCGATCTTCGGCCACACCCCGGTCTCGCCCGGTGCGGCCTTGGTGATGCGCACCCGCACGTCGTACCAGGCAGCCTGCCCGGTGATTGGATCTGAATTGGTGATCGCGGGCTGGCCCTCGTGGCGCGGCAGGCTCTCGCTGATCAGGTGGTTCAGCAGGAAGCCGTGGGTGGCTTCGGCTGCCAGCGGATCGAGCCCCCAGGCACCGGACATCTTGCCGATCGCGTTCCAGGTCCAGACGGTATTCGCCTCGCAGCCGTCCATGGTCTTGAGCTGGCAGCGGATGCGGCCGTTGTGAGATTCGACCCAGACCCAGTCGAAATCGACCAGGTCCAGCGAGGCCGCGCGCGCACTGTTCATGTAGAGAAAATTCTGGCCGACGATCTGCCGCAGCCAGGCGTTCTGCGAATCCCAGGCGTGGTACATGACCATCGGACGTTGAGTGATCGCATGAAACGGATAACGCGCCGCGTCATCGAGTTCACCGGTCTCGAGCGGGGGGTACCAGCACGGCAGCGGATCGAAGTAGCGCACCAGCCGTTCGCGATCCTGGGCCCGGGTGGGCTGCGGTCCGCGATACAGGCCCTGGCCGGCCAGCCGGAACTTCTGCAGCGGCTCCGACCAGATCTGCATCACGATGGGCTCGGGCTTGCCGATGAACCCCACCCGCGTGGCTTCCACCAGATAAGCCTGGTTGACGCCGCGGTTGAACATCATGTGCTCTGGCCAATGGTGGGCGAAGAAACTCTGGCCGTCGATGTAGGCCTGCCATTGATTCGGGTTGGGTGCGCCCTTGAGGCTCTCGCTGCCATCGGCCCCACGCCAGCCGGCCAGAAAGCCGATGCCGGGCGCGCGCTCATAGCGCACGATGAAGTCCTGGTAGCCGGCATATCTGGGTCGGCCGTCAGGCTCGCTGAAGGCCGGAAAGCCCAGCCGCGCGGCCAGATCCACCAGCACCTCCTGCCAGGGCCGTACATCGCGATCCAGCGCCAGCACGGGATGGCGGATCGCATCGGCGATCGTATCGGGCTCGGAGATCGGCCGATCGAGCAGCGAGATGGTGTCGAAGCGTTCCAGGTAGGTGGTGTCGGGCAGCACCAGGTCGGCAAAGCGCACCGTCTCTGAATCGAAGGCGTCGCTCACCACGATGTACGGGATGCGATAGTCGCCGGCCGCATCTTTTGCGCACAGCATGTCCTGCGTCTGCGCGGTGTTCATGGCCGAATTCCAGGCCATGTTCGCCATGAACAGCATCAGGGTGTCGATCGTGTACGGATCGCCCGCCACCGCGTTGCGGATCACCATGTGCATCATGCCGTGCGCGGCAATCGGGCTCTCCCAGGAGTAGGCCTTGTCCAGGCGCAGGGGCCGACCATGGGCGTCGATGGCGAGGTCTTCGGGGCGGGCCGGAAACCCCAGCGGCGTGCGCGGCAACGCTGTGTCTGGCGCATCGATGACGCGCGCATCGTTCTCCGGCAGCTGCGGCGGCGGAATCGGTTTCGGAAAGGGCGCCTTCGAGCGAAAGTTGCCGGGCCCATCGAGCGCGCCCAGCAGCATCTGGATCAGGTGCAGCGCGCGGCAGGTCTGAAAGCCGTTGGAGTGCGCCGAGATGCCACGCATCGCGTACATGGCCACCGGCCTGCCCACCACCTTGGTGTGCTCGCGGCCCCAGGCATCGGTCCAGGCGATCGGCAGCTCGATAGTCTCCTCGAAGGCGACGCTGGCCATCTCCAGGGCGAGTCGTTCGATCTGCTCGGCCGGCACGCCGCAGCGCTCGGCAACCGCCGCCGGCGAATAGCTTTCGTCCAGATAGCGTTCAGCGAGTGCGGACATGACAGTGCGAACCCGCACGACCGGCTCGCCCGCCGGCGCGCTGGCGCGAGCCGCGCCGTCAGCCGTCAGGTCTGCCACTTCCCAGTGCCCGAACAGCGCGGGCTGCACGCCGGCAGCCATGGCGGCGGGTGCCTGCTCGCGCTGATCGAACAGCAGCGGCTGGCCACTCAGATTGCGCAGGAACAGCCCGTCGCGCGGGGTGCCCGGCGCGTCGATCAGCAGCCAGGCGGCATTGGTGTACCGAACCAGGAATTCCCAGTCGAACAGTTCGCGCGACAGCAGCACATGCACCATCGCCAGCGCGAGCAGGCCGTCGGTGCCGGGGCGGATCGGCACCCACTCGTCGGCGATCGCCGAGTAGCCGGTGCGCACCGGGTTGATCGAGACGAACTTCGCACCATTGCGCTTGAGCTTGTCGAGGCCGATCTTGATGGGGTTGCTGGCGTGGTCTTCGGCCACGCCCCACATCATGAAGTAGCGCGCGCGGTCCCAGTCGGGCGCGCCGAACTCCCAGAATGAATAGCCGATCGAGTACAGCCCGGCCGCGGCCATGTTGACCGAGCAGAAGCCACCATGGGCCGCCCAGTTGGGCGTGCCGAACTGCTGCGCCCACAGGCCGGTGAGCGCCTGCATCTGATCGCGCCCGGTGAAGAACGCCAGGCGTTTCGGATCGGTGGCGCGAATGTGGCGCAGCCGCCGGGTGAGCAATGCCAGCGCGTCGTCCCAGCTGATCGGATCGAACAGGCCCGCACCGCGCTCGGAGCCGGGCCGACGGACCATCGGATGACGCAGCTTTGCCGGCGAGTACTGCTTCATGATGCCGGCGCTGCCCTTGGCGCACAGCACACCCTGGTTCACCGGATGGTTCGGGTTGCCCTGGATGAAGCGCACCTTGCCGTTCTGAACGGTGACCTGGATGCCGCAGCGGCAGGCGCACATGTAGCAGGTGGTGTATTCGGTCCGGTCGTGGGATCGATCCTCGAATCGGATGGGGTTGTCGGCGGCGGGCGTGAGCGGGGTTTGCGACATGATCGGCAGCAGGTCTCCGTGCGCCGCGGTTGGTCGTCTCTGGGACGGGCGGCATCGGCAGTGATCATACGGAGCGCATTGAATCAGATAAATCGAATTAAACTGATGGATGGATTCAGATGAATTGACGCGCATGAGTCGAACCGACCGTTCTTCCCTGGCAACCGGAGCCCGCTTCTCGCTGCGCCAGCTCGAGGCGTTTC
This sequence comes from Burkholderiaceae bacterium, assembly GCA_043757735.1. Taxonomy (GTDB): domain Bacteria; phylum Pseudomonadota; class Gammaproteobacteria; order Burkholderiales; family Burkholderiaceae_E; genus Quisquiliibacterium. Next base: position 8,840 of record JAYVOV010000514.1, on the reverse strand, counting down.
GCGCGGTGGCCGCCACCGGCAGCATCGTGCGTGCGGCCGAAGAGCTCGACCGCACGCCCTCTGCGATCAGCATGGCGCTGCGCGAACTGCAACATGCAATGGGCACCGATCTGCTGCAGCGCAGCGGTCGCGCGGTGGTGCTGACCAGTGCCGGCGAGCGCGTGCTGCCGCAGATCGACGAGCTGCTGCTGCGTGCAATGGACCTCCCGCAGCGCGCATTGGACACGCCAGGCCGCGCGCAGCGTCTGGCGATCGGCGCGAGCCGCACGATCGGCTCCACCTTGATGCCGGAGCTGATCACCGCCTTTCGGCGCGAGCATCGCGGCGCCCGCATCCAGCTGGTCATCGGCAATACCGACGAGGTGCTGTCGCGGATCGTCAATCTGGAACTCGAAGCGGCGTTCGTCGAGGGCGCGGTGCTCGACCCCGGCATCGACCGCGAGGTCTGGCTGCGCGACGAACTGGTGTTCTTCGTGCGGTCTGGCCATCCACTGCTCAAGCAGTTGCAGCCGCTGCGCCGCGCGCAGGTGGTGCGCGTTCGCGCGGCCGATCTTGCCGCCTGGCCGTGGGCGCTGCGCGAACGCCACTCCGGCACGCGTGAGGTGGTGCTGCGCGCAGCCAGCGTGATCGGCCGCATCGAGGTGGGCATCGAGACCACCGACAACGAAGCGATCAAGCAGCTGGTGATGCGTGACGACTGGATCGGTTGCCTGAGTCGGCGCGTGGTGGCCGACGAGTTCACGCGTGGCCGTCTGATCGAACTGACGGTGAGCGCGCCGGCCGTGCGCCGCGCGCTGCGCCGCGACCTGCTGCTGGTGCAAGACCCGCAGCGCTATCGCGGCGATGCCATCTCGCGCTTCATCGATTTCGCGCGGCGCTGGGCAAAGAGTCAGGCGCAAGCCTGAGTCAGTGTTCGTGGCGTGAAGTCGTCAGGTGCGCCCCGGCAACGGACTGAAAACCAACCCATACTCTGGCTGACAAACTACTGAGGGAGGCCGATCTGAGCAGCTATCAGCACATCGAGTATGCGGCGCAGGGGTACCAGCGTCTGGGGTCAGGCTCGAGTAACTCGAGCTGGATTGGTGCAAGTCCCCATGTTCAAAGGTTGGCTCATCGGTTTATAGTAAGTTCTCCCTGTCCAAGAGGAGAGCGTCATGCGCTCTGTCGAGGTTCATTTTTCCGATCCCAAGGAACGCGAGCTTGCACTGCTCGTCTGGCGAAAGGGACAAGATCAGCTTGGCAAATATGAGGTCCGCTCCGGCAGCGGTATCACCAAGGTATTCCTGGCCAACGCCACCTTGCCCAACGAAAAAATAATGATCCTCGCCAGCGACTGGATTTCAGTCGAGCGCGGCGATGGCGAGGAGGGTTCGACAGAGCATGTTTGCGCCACTCTAGACCGACCCGCGAAATATTTCGACGCCAACCAGATTGCCAATGTCGAGCACGCCTATCGCGCCGCGTTCCTGTCGATCACCCTGTCGCCGGCTGTGTCCTTCCTTGCGGCGGGCGCCTGGGAGCTCATATCAGACCCCTTGTTCAAGGAGCCGGCTATGCGGGCCTACAACGCGAGTCAAGGCCTCGAGGGAGCGGAGTTCTACAAAGCCTTGGCGCGCTCGCTCAGCAAGTCCTACGGCCTGGCCAAGCTGAAAGAATCCTATTTGCGCAATGGTCAGCAGTTCTTTGGCGCGGACCTGACCGGCTGGATGATGGGTGCCGACCTGTGGGATGAGTTCGCCAGCACCGGCGGTCAGGGCGGGAAGACCTTCACTGTCGAGGACGCCCGACTGGCAGAGCTTCGCCAGCAGAACGGACTGAAGGCTCTCAACCAGCTGGGCAGCGGATCGGCATCACCCACCCCACCGCCAGCCGCAGCCGGCGACACCTGGCCGGTCACGAAACGGGGAACGATGCTCTCAGAGATTGCCGGCATCCGCTACAGCGATGTCACGCTCTGGCCCCTGATCTGGGACAACAACCGAAGCATCATTGGTGACAACCCGAACATTGTTCCGGTTGGCATCACGCTCAAGATACGCAAAAAGGAAGAGTACAGCGCGCAACAGATCCGCGAGGCGAAGGGCCGCTCCCCGAGCTGGCGGAATTATCCCACCCGCTGAATATTGCGCGCAGGGATCGGCCTCGAGATAACGGATCTGCTGAGCATGGGGCGGGTAGCCCATGACGCAGCGGCCGCAGCGGCTGTTGCGAGCAGGATTCAATTGCGCCGGGCTCCCGGCAGCCACGCCAGCCATCGGGGCAAATACCAGTTGCGCTCGCCCAGCAGGGTCATCGCGGCAGGTACCAGAACCGAGCGCACAACGGTGGCATCCAGGAGAACCGCCACAGCCAGTCCAAAGCCGACCTGCTGGAACATCACCAGTTGACCGCTGGCAAACCCGGCGAAGATCGCCACCATGATCAACGCGGCGCCTGTGATCACACCGGAGGTGGATCGGACGCCGAAGCGGATGGCTTGCTCGTTGTTCCCGGTGATCTCGAACTGCTCACGGACGCGGCTGAGCAGAAACACATGGTAGTCCATCGAAAATCCGTAGAGGATGGTGAACAGGAACAGGGGGATCCATGCCTCGATCAGCGCAACCTGCTGAAACCCGAGCAATGACGCGCCAACGCCCTGCTGAAACACGAGCACCATCAAACCATAGGCGGCGCCCACCGACAGAAGATTCAGAATGATCGCTTTCAGCGGCACTATCACTGAGCGAAAAGCGACGGTCAGCAGCACGAAACTGAGTGACAGTACGAACCCGATCACCACCGGTGTGTAGTGGTCGGTCAAGCGAAAAAAATCGATGTAGGCAGCAGCGTTGCCGCTGACCAGGGCGGTTGCGGGCACGCCCTCGAAGGCCTTGACGATGTGTTGATCGCGCAGACGTCTGACGCCCGCCTGCGCGCTCGGGCTTTCAGCATCACCAGCCATCGGAATCGTCAGCACCGACAAATTCCCGGCGGCATTGCCCTGCAGCCTGGCTTTGTCAGCCAGGAAGGCCTTGTCGGTCGTCAAGGCTGTTTGCAGGCGCGCGACGGCCTGCCTGAGGTCGGGCGCGGTCGACGTGCCATCGATGACCACCACCGCCTCGGAAATAGTGCCGGTTCGGAACTCGCGCTCGAGGATTTCAAAGCCCCGCTTCGAGGGCGATTGGGCGGGCAGGGATTCGATGCCGGAGAAGCCGGTCCTGATGTCCAGCGCAGGCAACGCGAGCCCAAGCAGCAGCGATACGGTCAGCAGCAGACACAGGACCGGGCGCCCGGTGGCCACACGGGTGAGTCGCTCCCACAGGCGGGCGTCGGCAACGATCCCGGAGAACGGCAGCCGAAAAGCATTGAGCCGGTCGCCCAGCAACGCCACGATCGCGGGTAACAGCGTGAACGCCGCGAGCAGGCACACCGATACGGCCAGAATGGCGCCCGCGGCAAGGCTGCGATAGACGTTGGTGGGAATGATCAGCAGGCCCAGCAAGGCGAGCATCACCGTTGCGCCACTGTAGAGAATTGCCCGTCCGGCCGTGCTGCCCGCCAGCGCCAACGCCTGCTGAGGCTCATGGCCAGCGTCGCGCTCCTCCCGAAAGCGCGACAACACGAACAGCGAATAATCGACGCCGACCGCCAGCCCCATCATGACAACCATATTGGTGACCAGGAAGTAGGCGTCAACAGCAGGCCCCGCCAGAACGGTGATCGCCAGCGACACAAGAATCGATGCCGTCGCGATGATCAGCGGCACCAGCGCCGCGACCGCTGTGGCGCTGACAAACAGCAGCACCACGATCGCCGCCGGCAGGCCCAGCCGGAGCTCCGCCTTCAAGTCTTCTTCAGCCAGGGCCTTGAATTCGCTGCCGACGCTCGCCCGGCCGACCAAGTAGAGTTGAAGGTCGGACTGCGGCAGCCTGATCGCCAGCGCCTGCCGGATCAGGGTGATGTTGTGCTCCGGGTCACGAATCAGCATCGGGACCAGGGTGGTATGCCGGTCGGACGAGACCAGCGCTTCGTCACCGGTCAGGAAATAACTCACTGCCCATGCAAGCACTTTGTCGTCGAGTTTGATCAGACGCGCGGCAATCGTCTCGGCCTGCTCGCGAAATGCCCGATCATCGACTTTCAGGCTCGCCGAGTGAACAACCAGAATCTCGTTGGGCTGTTCCGAGCCGGATCGATCCGGAAACCGTTGGCGAACCAGGGTGTCTGCGCGCGTGGAATCAGATTGGTCGTAGCGCTGCATGCTGGTCGAAAACGCGCTGCCACCCCGCCCAACGATCAGCGCGGTGCTGGCCAGCACCGCCGCCAGCCAGATCGCGATCACCCACCAGGGGCGGACCATCGCCAGGTCGATCAGGGGATTGTTTTGGCCGCGCCGCTTCAGCATCTGGTCTTTGCGGCAGCCGGTTCCGCGCGACCTTCGTCAGGCTTGGCGGGCGACTGCCAAGCAATCGCCGTTGCGGTTTTGGGAAATCTGGAGTGCATGGTTGATGCCAGATGGACAGCCTGCAAAAACGATAGGGCTTCACATTTGAGGAAAAATAAGAACTGCCGCGAAAACGTTTACTGGTACCCCAGCAGCCGGTCGGAGTTTAAAGCTGAATGGGTGCGTCCCTTTCGTTTGCCCACTCGGATTGAGGTGACTCAGGCATGAGAACCCGTCGCGCGACGATTCGTGACGTAGGCAAGGCGGCCGGTGTGTCGCTCGGCACCGCATCGCGTGCACTGAACCGCAGTGGCATGGTCAACAAAGCGGCTGTCGCAGCCACGACCGACGCGGCGCAAGGTCTGGGATATGAACCCGACGCCATCGCGCAGAGCATGCGGCGTCGATCCACCGGTGTGCTCGGGATGCCCGATGTGAAAGAGCGAGTCCCCGAGTCCGGGGTCACCGCAGCGTTCACGGCGGGCGAAGGCGCCCGCAGGGAGCGCTTCAGGCAAAGTAATCGGGGTTGGGTTTACGCGACTGTTGCGCTTCGCGACGGACTTCTTGTGCGGTGCGTGCGTCGTTGAATCGGGCGTCGGCTCTGAACGCGGGCGCCGCTTCGCTGATCGGCTGCAGCAGGAAACCGCCCGTTGAGGCAGTGCTGGCCGCGGCGCCATTGATGGCGATCGAGTTGGTGGGGTAGTCGATTTCAAGGGTGCCGGCCTGAGCGCCAAACATGGCGAAGGCGAGGGTGGCGGGGACGAGGATTTTGGCGAAGGCATTCATGAGTTTCTCCGAGAAGGTGGAATCTGTTTCGGCGGGGACGTCCCGTCGATGAAATTCAGTTTGAGGTCACGATCTCGCGCGGTGATGGCGCGAAGATGTCCGCTCGGCGGCTTATTGGTCTCGAGCAGGTCTCATCTGGTACTGACCTGCGGACACGGCGCATTTTTTTGGCGCCCTTGCGCTGCCCCAATCTTGCGCATGCGCTGGCTCGGCAGGCCCCGAGATGTGGCGCGGCCGGCGGGTTGCTCAGGGGGCTGGCCGTCGCGCCGGCCCCCGGGTGCTATCGCTGGGGCGGCACCACCACAACCGTGCCACCGCTTTCGCCGGGTGTGCCTTTGGCACCCGTCGCACCGGTATAGCCCTGATTGCCGGTGTTGCCTTGCGCACCGGTGTCGCCTTGCATTCCAGTGGCGCCCGTGTAACCGGTGCTGCCCTGGCTGCCAGTCGCACCGGTTGCGCCGGTTGCGCCACGATAGCCGGTGTTTCCGGTATTGCCAGTTTCACCGCGATCGCCCTGTGGCCCCATCGGACCGGTGCACGCGCCGGTGGCGAGCATGGTGAGCAGAACGGCGGATGACAGAAGCAGTTTCATGATGAATCCTCTCAATTGATTGGCGACCGGAAAGGCCGCATCAGCCACTGTGGTCTGGTGGAATCGAGAGTTCTGTTCGGTGCCGCGCTTAGGGGTGGGGCGAGCCCAACACTGGCCGGCGGGCCGTTGTTCGACGCCTGTCGAACCGATCAGGCTCGAAGGAATGCCTCGAGATGCTGGTTGAATTCGCGGGCATTCTCGAAGTACGCCGAGTGTCCGGCCCCTGCAATCGATTTGACGCGCACGTTGGATGCCAGCGTTGCGATCGCCGCCTGCGCGAACGGCGGAATTAGGATGTCCTCGTCGCCGACGATGCACAGCACCGGACAGCCGATGGTTTCGATCTCGCGCGGATCGCGTTTGCGCAAAGCGCTCAGCAGCGGTCGGAGCGCATTCTTGTCGAGCGCGCTGCCCAGGCCGTCGATATGCAGGTACAACTGGTGCAGTGCCGGCTGCTCGCGTGCCATGCGTTCGCCCGCGCCGGGGTGAATGCCGCTGGCGGTGAGCCGGGCCGCCGTGGCACGAGACTGAGTGTCCCACGCCGCCAGCCGGGACAGATACGGCTCGGGAATCAGCTTGAAGTCCAGCGAGCCGGTGGTATTGCACAACACGATGCCGGCCAGCTTGCCGGTTTTCTTCATCGCGTACTCGATGGCGGTCCAGCCGCCCATCGACTGCCCGACTAGGTGGAAGCGCTGCAGGCCGAGGTGATCGACGAGCGCGGCGAGATCATCGGCGAAATCGGCTGGGTTCGGTCCGCCCGCGGGCATCGACGATGGCGCAAATCCGCGATGTGCGAAGCTCACACAGGTGTAGCGCGCCGCGAAATGTCCGACCTGTTGCCACCAGGACATCTGATTGCCGCCCAGGCCGTGCGCGAAGACGATTGCGGGCCCGGTGCCGGTGACTTCGTAGTGCAGTTCGCAATCGGGGCGTGCGAGCCGACCTGCGCGGCGCGCTGGTGCTACAAAATTATCGACAGACATCGCTGAGTTCCTTTGCCGTTGTTCGTGGGGACTTGCTTCGGCGGACCGGCATTGCGGTTGATGAGGGTCTTGGCCATCGAGTTGCTTCTGCTGCGGCTGCAATCAGTTGCCGGGAGCACTTCAGGGCTGCGTCTTCGTGCCCGGCGCGGCGACGGCGCCACGCGCGAGCAGGCCGGAAATGCGGCTTTCTTCGTAACCCAGAAAACCGCTGAGCACGGCGCACGTGTGTTCTCCCACCAGCCGAGCGGCGGGTCCCTGCGGATGAACCGGGTGGCCATCGAGATGGTAGGGGCTGGCCGTCACGCGCACCTGACCCGCGGCCAGATGCGGCACCAACGGGAAGAAGGCGCGCTGAGACAAATGGGCCGAAGCGATCACCTCGGCCGGACTCAGCACCGGGGCGCAGGGAACGCGTGCCTTTTCGAGTACGGCGAGTGCGGCGTCGACGCTGGGAAATTCTTCCAGCCAGAGGCCGATCAGATCACGCAGCACACGCCAGTTCTGGGTCCTGTTTTCGGCACTTGAAAAACGCGGATCGTCATTGAGTTCCGGGCGCTGCATCACATCGATGAGACGTTTCCAGAGATCCGCGCCGCCGACATACTGCAGGGCAATGTAGCGGCCAGCGACACCATGCACCAGCATGCCGGGGCGCGGACTGCCCATCTCCTTGCCGCCGTTGAGTACCGATGGATAGGTGACGCTGTCGGCGGCGATGAGCGCCTCCAGCATCGAGACGTCGATATGAGCGCCCTGATGGGTCCTGAAGCGCCGCAGGAGCGCGCCGGCAATGGCCGTCGAGGCGTGAGTGGCTGCCAGCACGTCGGCCGCCTGCAGGTTAGATGAATGAGGGTTCGGTGCGTCGCCTTGTTCGAGGTACATGAGCCCCGAGATGGCGTTGGTGGTGTGTGCGAACGCCGGCCGGTTGCGCCAGGGGCCGGTCTGGCCGTAGCCTGATATGGAGCAGTAGACGATATCGGGTTTGACCGCGCGCACTGCGGTGTAATCACAGCCTAGACGACCGACGACGCCAGGCGCGAAGTTTTCAATGAAGACGTCGGCATGGCGCGCCAGGTCGAGCAGCACTGCGATTCCTTCGGCGCTGGACAGGTCGATGGCGACGCTCTCCTTGCCGGCGTTGACCCGGTTGAAATACGTGCTCTGGTCTTCGCGGCCGGGCTCGATCTGGTGGATGCTGCGGCGCGTGTCGTCGCCGCTGCCGGGGCGTTCTATCTTGATCACGCGCGCGCCCATGTCTGACAGCAGCCGGGTGCAATAGGGGCCGGCCAGTACGCGCGTCAGATCGACGATGACGATGCCGGACAGGGGTAGGGAAGTGTCTTCGGTTTGCATGGGTGGGTGACCCGCCTTTGATCAGTTAACGCCCGCGGTTTGGCAATTGTTCAGGGTTGTGCCGCAATGCCCCGCGTTGCCTGCCGACAAGTCTGTCCCAAGTTGCACGATTTGGCGCGATGCACTGTCAGTTCTCGAGACTCCAGCGTTGCGCAGGGAGATTTCCCGGGTGCTTGAAATCTTCGTGAAATTTGCTGGGGCCGTTTTTGGCTACCATTCGGTCGAGAACCATCACGGAGACAACGATATGAGTCAAGTCGACGGCAAAGTGGCATTCATCACCGGTGGCGCATCGGGTATCGGCGCGGCGTGCGCCAGCGTGCTGGCGCGCGAAGGCGCCAGCGTGGTCCTGACCGATCTCGACGATGCGGCCGGCGAAAAAATCGCCGCCGACATCCGTGCGAGTGGCGGGCAGGCTACCTATCTTCATCAGGACGTGACCGACGAAGCGGCTTGGCCGGGCATCATCGCGGCGGTCGAAAAAACCTTCGGCCGGCTGGACATCGCCGTGGCCAACGCAGGCATCGGCGTGTTCGGCTCCGCGCTGACGATGTCGCTGGCCGAATTCCGCCGCCAGAACGCGGTCAACATCGACGGTGTTTTCCTGACTGTGAAGTACGCCATTCCGGCCATGCGTCGCTCGGGCGACGGCGGCTCGGTGATTCTGATGTCTTCGGTCGCCGGTCTGCGTGGCGCA
>JAYVOV010000513.1:0-4279 GCA_043757735.1 Burkholderiaceae bacterium | reverse complement strand
CTGTACGCAAAGGCTCCGGTATTCTGCAAGCCATGAACCCAACGGACCAAAGTCGAAAAGCTCGCGAATGGCAGGGCTTGGCTCTGGCCCTGGTGGGGGTGGCGATCTTCGCCGGAACCCTGCCTGCGACACGTGTCGCGGTCGCCTGGTTCGACCCGGCATGGGTGGGACTGGCGCGCGCGATCGGCGCTGCAATGCTGGGCGGACTGGCCCTCGCCACGACGCGTTCGCCGTTCCCGGCGCGTGCACTCTGGCCTGCAATCGGGTTGAGTGCCGCCGGTGTCGTTCTCGGATTTCCACTGCTGACGTCGCTTGCGATGCATTCTGTTCAGGCATCTCATGGCGCTATCGTCGTGGCATTGCTGCCATTTGCGACCGCCTTGATGGCGGCGTGGCGCCTGGGTGAGCGCAAGCCGGCGCGCTTCTGGGTCTGCGCCCTGCTGGGCACCCTGGTGGTACTGGGATTTGCCGGATCAGGCGGCGGTTTCGGTCCGTCAAGTGCGGATCTTTTTCTGCTGGCTGCCGTTGCCGCAGCGGCACTCGGCTATGCCGAAGGCGGCCGTCTCGCAGCCGTGCTGGGAGGCTGGCAGTCGATTTCCTGGGCCTTGCTGGCTGCCGCGCCGTTTCTGCTGCTGCCGACACTCTGGCTCACCGGTGGCCAACGTTTCGGCGACGCACCGTGGACGGCCTGGATGGCGTTCGCGTACGTGACAGTCGGCAGCCAGTGGGTTGGTTTTCTCTTCTGGTATGCCGGAATGAATCGAGCGGGCGTAGCAGCCGCCTCCCAGGTGCAGCTGCTGCAGCTCTTTTTTACCCTGAGCATTGCCGCGATGATTCTGGGCGAGCGCGTCGGCTGGGCCGAATGGTCGACCGCCGGAGCGGTCATGATGCTGATACTGGTCGGGCGGGGGCCCATGCGCCACCGGCAGTCGGCCAGGCTGAATATTCGTCAGCCGTAAGGCGGGCCCAGACCCAGACCCAGACCCAGACCCAGACCCAGACCCAGACCCAGACCCAGACCCAGACCCAGGCCCAGCCCCGTCAGCTGAAGTCGCCTGCCTGTCGCCAGAAGGGTTCGAACCGGCGACGGCCCGGAACCATTCTCACTTGAAGTGGGCTTCGCGCTCGGCCGCCGGCACAGCCGCCAGATCGGTGAATGCCCAGCGCGGCTTTTTGTCCTTGTCGATGAGCAGCGCCCGCACCCCTTCAGGGAAATCATGATGCCGCTGGAATTGCCGCGCGAGAACCAGGTCGAGTTCAAGCACTTTCGCCAAAGACAAATGCCGCGAACGCCGCAGATATTCGTCGGTGACCCAGGCAGCAGTCGGGCTGCCTTGCGCAAGGCTGCGGGCCGGTGCGGCGAACCACGGATCATTTTCTGCGGCCGCAGCCAGGGCATCGCGCACCCCCACCAGCTCGGGTTGCATGGCAATGAACCGCAGGGCATCGAAATACTGCTGCAGGTGGTTCAGTGGCAGGCCGGCGTGATAGCGGCGATGCCGCGACATCAGCAGATGGGTGAGCAATCGGTGATTGACGACGACGTCGTCGCTCCAGGCCTGAGCCAGCAGTTCGTCGACAACTTCGCTTTTGGCCTCGCCGGGAATGAAAAAGTCGGCGAGCCCCGCGAATATTGCATCGGCTTCGTTGATCGTCAGGCCGGTCAAGGCCATCACGCGACCGATGCCGCCAGGCACGCGATTCAGGAAAAAACCACCGCCAACGTCCGGGAACAGCCCGATGTGAATCTCAGGCATCGCGATGCGAGAACCTTCCCCGACCACCCGGTGGCTGGCGCCAGCCGTAAGACCAACCCCGCCGCCCATGCACACACCGTGCGACCAGGCGAGGAGAGGCTTGCGGAAGGTGTGAATCAGCAGGTCGAGCTGGTACTCGGTCTCGAAGAACGCATCGCCGTACACATAGCGCTGATCGCCACCGGCGCGAACGTGGCGAATGACATCGGCGACGTCCCCGCCGGCGCAAAAGCCACGCTCGCCAGCACCCTGCAGCAGCACTAAGGCAATGCCGGTGTCCGATCCCCAGGTGCGCAACTGAGAGAGCATGCGTTCGCACATCTCCAGATTCAGGGCATTGAGCTGCCGCGGGCGATTGAGGGTGATCACACCGATCCGTCTGCCCTGGGCAGCGGTCAGTTCTTCAAAGAGGACAGGCGAATCGGTCATGGCTTGAAAGGATAAAGGCGAGTTTCGCCGTGACGCATCAGAATGAAGCGGGAGCGGGCCACACCAGCGTGCCCGATCCAGGCTGGCGCACGGTCTCGTTACTCCTTGACGGCGCCGGTCATACCCGAAACGTAATACTCGACGAAGAACGAGTAGAACACCGCCACCGGCAACGATCCCAGCAGCGCACCGGCCATCAGCGGCCCCCAGTGGTACACATCGCCCTCGACCAGTTCGGTCACGACCGCGACCGGCACGGTCTTGATCTCGGAGTCTGAGATGAAGGTCAGCGCGTAGATGAATTCGTTCCAGGACAGCGTGAAGGCGAAGATCCCCGCCGAGATGAGCCCCGGTACCGCAAGCGGCAGGATGATCTTGATCAGAATTTCCCAGCGCGTGGCGCCATCGATCAGCGCGCACTCTTCAAGTTCATACGGAATCGAGCGGAAGTAACCCATCAGCAGCCAGGTGCAGAACGGAATCAGAAAAGTAGGATAGGTGAACACCAGCGCCCAGCGGGTATTGAACAGCCCGAAACTCTGCAGCACCACGGCCAGCGGAATGAACAGAATGGACGGTGGGATCAGGTAAGCCATGAAGATCACCAGACCGGCCTGACGCGCACCCTTGAACCGAAGCCGCTCGATGGCATAAGCCGCCAATACCGCCGCGAACAGCGACAGGAAGGTGGCGATGAAGGCCACCAGCATCGTGTTGAACAGCCACTCCGGATACGCGGTGTCGAACAGCAGTTTCTTGAAGTGCGCCAGCGTCGGCTCGTTCACCCAGAACGGGTTGCCGTCGCGCGACAGCAGTTCCTTGTTCGGCTTGAAGGCCGTGATCGACATCCAGTAGAACGGGAACAGCAGGATGAACAGGAACATGCCCATCGGGATGTAGGTGGTGATCCAGCGCCGCGGCAGACTGTCGAGAAAGTCCATGCCGACCGAATCGTTCTTGTCACTCATCGATCAGCTCCCCTGCTGCCAGGCCCGACGCTGCAGGCCGAAATATGAAATCAGAATGGCGCCCAGCAGGAACGGCACCATGGCCATTGCCAAGGCGGCGCCCTCGCCCATCGCGCCCCCGGGTATCGCCCGCTGGAACGAAAGTGTTGCCATCAGGTGCGTGGCGTTCAAGGGCCCGCCGCGGGTCAGCACATAAATGAGCTGGAAGTCGGTGAACGTGAACAACACGGAAAAGGTCATGACCACGGCGATGATCGGCGTCAGCAGCGGCAGGGTCACGAACCGGAAGCGCTGGAATGGCGTGGCGCCATCGATGGCCGCCGCCTCGTAGAGTGAAGGCGAGATGGTCTGCAGTCCGGCCAGCAGCGAAATGGCTACAAAGGGAATGCCGCGCCACACATTGGCGGCAATCGTCGCAAAGCGGGCGTTCCAGGGGTCGCCCAGGAAGTCGATGTAGTGATCGATCAGACCCATCTTCATCAGCATCCAGCTGAACACCGAAAACTGCGAGTCGTAGAGCCACCAGAACGCGATTGCCGACAAGGCGGTCGGCACGATCCAGGGCAGCAGCACGACAGCGCGCATGAAGGTCTTGGCCGGCATAGCCTTGTTCAGCAGCAGCGCCAGCCACAAGCCCAGAAAGAACTTCAGGATGCTGGCTGCGGTTGTATAGAACAGGGTATTGAACAGCGCCAGCTGCGTGATCGGATCGCCGGCCAGGAACAGATAGTTTTCAAGGCCGACGAAGACGCCGGGGCGGCCGATCTTCGCATCGGTGAAACCCAGCCAGACACCCAGACCCAGCGGGTAGGTGAGAAAGAGGATAAGCAGGAGTGCGGCGGGCAGCATGAATACGATGCCCAGGCCGTTCCGGCTGTTTTGAAGCCGCGCAAGTAATGACACTGGCTCTTCCAACTGCTTGAAGGGTGGATACGACGTGGCTGGCAGCCAGCGCAGCGCAGAAAACTGCCGACGAACCCGAAGGTTCGTCGGTATGCGCCGCGCCGCGCCGATCAGGCGGATACCTGTTGATCAGACCTTGTAGTAGCGCTCGGCGCGCTTCTGGGCCCGTTCGGCAGCCTCTTTGGGCGTCTTCGAGCCGCTGGCAGCCTCGGCCACCATGTT